>LNEB01000002.1 GCA_001464795.1 Bdellovibrionales bacterium Ga0074139 | reverse complement strand
AACCAATCAAACTTCTGCGACCTTTGCTTTTTCAAGCCCAGGTAGCGTGACCTTTGAATGTCAGTTGGACACAGCGGCCTACGCGGCTTGCACTTCACCAAGAACTGTCACTGGTTTATCTGCAGGTGCCCATGTATTTCGAGTTAGAGCTCGAAGTGCAGCAGGCAATTTATCAACACCCATCATGCACTCTTGGTCTGTGGATTTAGCAGCTCCCACAGTGAATTTAACTTCCATGCCTTCTGTAAATACCAATCAAACTTCTGCTAATTTTGCTTTTTCAGGAACTGGCTTTGTGACTTACGAATGCCAACTTGATAACGCCGCTTACACTGCGTGTACATCACCTCGCATGCTATCAGGTCTTTCAGCAGGGGCTCATACTTTTCGAGTCCGGGGCACCAATGCGGCTGGCAACGTTTCAGCACCTGTACAATTTGTGTGGAATGTGGAACTTCAAGCCTCAGCCATTGCTTTTACTCAGCAGCCACAACCCGTTGTTGGTTCAGGTAGTGCTAGTTTTGCATTTTCGGGAAATAATATTGCAAGCTATGAATGCCAACTGGACAGCGCAGCCTATGTGGCTTGTACATCGCCTCGTGTATTATCGGGCCTTGCGCCCGGTGCCCATACTTTTCGAGTTCGGGGTGTTAGTTTAGCTGGAAATATTTCTCAAGCGGTCAGCTACAACTGGACAGTGGAATTAGCTCCGCCCACGGTGACTATTTTATCGGGACCCAGTAATCCTACTAATCAAAGTACAGCTGTGATTACTTTCTCAGGAACCAATGCGGCTCGCTTTGAGTGCCAATTGAACAGCTCTGCTTTTAGTACTTGTTCATCACCGCATACCATCCCGAATCTTGTCGATAGGAATTATAGTTTTAATATACGAGCTGTAAGTAGTTCAGGATTAGTTTCAACAAATTACAGTTACAACTGGAGTGTGGATCTAACTCCACCTGTAGCACCGGTTATCACACTCTATCCACCTACGAATTCAAATTTGGCGAATTTTAATTTTGAATTTAACTTTTCAGGTGATCCCTTAGAGTGTTCGTTAAACAGGGCTTCCTATACGGCCTGTTCAAGCTCTTTCCAGGCTACAAATCTTAATCAAGGCAACAACGTCTTTCAAGTTCGTGCTCGTGATAATGCAGGCAATGTTTCTGCCAGTGCAGATTACTTTTGGATTTTTGATAATAGAGCCCCTTCAACACCTGCCATCACTCATAATTTAACGGGCACAGTGACCTCGCAGACATCAGTGACTTTTAATTTTTTATCCATAGATCCTGGAAATGGTGCCGTAAGATATTACTGCGCTATCGATGGTGCCGTCACTCCTTGTACCAGCACATTAACAAGGCAAAATTTAGCGGCTGGAAATCACAATCTTTCTGTTTCGGCCATCGATGATGCTGGTAACTTTTCGACTGCGGCTAGTTTTTCTTGGAGGGTGACAACAATAAATCCGAATTCTGTTGTACTCTTAAGGGGTACGTATAATTCAACATGCGCTATTACGGCTGGTGGGCGCGCAAAATGCTGGGGTCTACAAGAGGGCAGTTCCATGGACCAAGGTTTCGACGATGTTGCAGACGTCGCCATAGGACATTCACATATTTGTTTGCTTTTTAAAAATGGTACAGCTAAGTGCCGTACTAATATTTTAAATGGCAATATTTTTGGAGCAGTGGGAAACGGCACAACAGCATTAACACCAAACTACGTTGACGTAAGCGGACTTAGTGGCATGTTGTCTATTACAGCAGGTAATAATTTCACTTGTGCTGTCATGGGAGATCGAACAGTTAAATGCTGGGGTCGCTATATTTGGACTGAAACTTTTCCTAATATCACAACTTACGATTCAGGTGTCATGTTAACGCCAACAACAATAGCTGGCATAACAAACGCGGATAAAATAGTTTCATCTGGTGCCGCCGTTTGCGTTTTACATACTGATGCGAGAGTAAGCTGTTGGGGTTCGCAATCGCGGTCAATAAATTATGGTTCACTCACTCCAACTCTTCAGCAGATCGATTCAGTAAAAGAATTAATTTCAACTCGTGCAGCTCTTCGAACCAATAATCAAATATACCAATTTACGGGTGATCTTGCCCCGGTGCTTATCTCTAGCTTCAATCAACAAGCTATTATTTCGTGGACAACCGGTGTTGCAATTAACAGTACTGGAGTCGCAACCTTTTCTGGTGTTAGCTTTTCATACTTTCCAGCTAACAGCGAAACCTCTCAGCCAGCCTTACCGCCAATTGTGAACGACGTAAGTTATGTCGTGTTGTCCAATGGAGGCTACTGCTTCCTTACTAATAGCGGCGGGGTAAAATGCGTTGCAGTGTCCGGAAATAGAAATCTTGTCGACGGCAGGGTTACTTTGACGGATATTACCTTTTAGAGCCAGTTGGAAACTGAATTTCCATCAGAATGGACTTCATAACATCCACCATGTGATGAAGTCTTTTCCTGTCTTGAACCGGGTTTATTGCATTATTAAAACAACTGTCTGTTAAAGCCTGCTGATGGAGTTTCAAAGTATCAATTCGCATCTCAATAGACTTCGAATCTGTGAACCAAAAAAGATGATTGGAAATAATCGAGTTGATCATATTCACGTCGGCATCGATCAAGCCTGAAAGACTGCAAAAATTTTGAATGCTTAAATCAGGTAGAGCGAGTTCCTGGTGAAATAGTAGCGCATGGGAGATAAAAATTCCTAAAAAACTTTCCACTTGGCTAGCTGAAATATAATTTTCATGAAGTTGATGTTCGATCTGTTCGGCTAGAATTTGCGAGATCTGGTAGCGACTGTCGTCATAACCAGAAACTCCAAGGTATTCATGTAACACGAAGATGGCCTGAACCAAAGGGCTGCGAAGTTTGGCCTGTGACCATCGTGCTCGGCTGACCAGGATTTTATTTTCTAATGGATAATTAATGGCATCCACTTCCACGCCATTAAGAATTAATGTCTCAGCTGAGTTCACTTGAACTTTCAATAAACTTTGCTTCAGTTGAAGCACGATCTTTGCCTCAGGCTGACTCAGTGAAGCTGAATCTAGGTAATGTAGACTTGTTCTTGCGATTTGTGTGAATTCTACGACCAGTGAATCGCCACCGTTACCGACTGTGTTACCAGCTTGAGCTGTAATGGATATTAAAATTAAAAATAGTATTTTCATGATTATTCCTGACTTCCAGGCCCAGTGACGGGGAAAAGTTGCTGACTAAAAGTATAGACCTCTTGGGGCTGATCGCTTTCAATTTCTTTACACAATTGATCTTTGAACTTATTGATCAATTTCTGAGCCTTTTGAATATTGGCAGAGGTTGTAGCAAAAGTAATGGATGAGAAAATTCTTTTATCGACTGGCACTGTTTCCATTTTTTCCATGGCCAGATACATATTTTGTTTATGATACTGTCTGATGGCCTTTGATGGTACTGCGGATGATGTTGTAAGAGGTTTCGTCGATTGATGGAATTGACCGTTGTGAAGTGTAACGAGACCCAATCTTTGTAGGCGCTCAAGGGCTTGGTGGGCTTGAATTTCTGTAATATTAAGCCGGCTTGCAATCCATTTGGGATCTGCTTTGTTGTTTTTGATTGTTGATAGACTTAAAATCGCAAAATGGTACCAATCTGAAATCAAGCAAAACTGATCTTCTGATAAGCTTTGTTCAATTTTTTTTGTTTTAACTGTGCGCTTGGCTTTTAGTTTTTGCTGCGGCAGTAAATCTTGGACAAAAAGTTCCACTTCTTTTTTAGATAATTTTAAGTCATTGATAAGATTTGTGGCCATTTGCGGAGTCAGTTTTTTTCGTCCACTAAGAAGTGATGATAATTGCGAGGCAGAAACATCAAGGCTGGCAGCAAAAGAGCGCAAAGATCTTCTAGGGTTGTTTTTTCTAAATTCATTTAAACGATCAAGAATAATTTGTTGGTAACCGAGCATATTTTATTGCTATTGGAGCTTGTTTAATCGGTCAATTGTTGAGTGCTTGCTGAGGCGTGGCAAAGTGGAGTCAGGTGGAATATTTAGTGATTCAATTGCCATTTAATTTGCTTAAATAGTGAATTCCATTTTGATTGTGCATCTTGAGCGGTATCCCCGGTAGTTGCAAAGTCCCCACGTTGAGCCATTTGTCTGTCAGTTCGTGGCTCATGAACAAAGGAATCGGCTTGAACGAGTAGATTGCAATCAATCACATCTTGATCTGAGAAATCAGGGTATTGGATGCTTTTGTAGTGTCCTTTAGGTAATGGCAGCCGCTGCCAGAAGACGGCTCGACCTGGATTTTTCGGAGTTTGTAGGGGGTTTCCTAGAGCTAAACATTCGGCATGCCAATTGTCTTTGTAGGCCAAGAAACTTAACTTAGCAGCTGTTAAGCTTGAACGGGGACTAGCATCAATAATAAACAAGCCCCTTGAGGAATGATAAACAAAATCGGCCATCAATGGGCCCTCTGGGTAATTTAAAACCAGTGCCATCTTTGAAACTATTAAAAGGATTTCATTTTCAATATTTTTATTAATTGGCCAAGAAAAACCTTGCTCAGCGAAGTAAGTCGAATCAGCGCTATGGATTTCATAACAAAAATGAGAAGAAATTTTGTTTTCTGAAAATAGAGCTGATATTGAAAAAACCTGACCAGGTATGTACTCTTGGAAAAGATACCTTCCGCCTAAAGCATGAGAATTATAAATATAATTTCTAACCCCTTTAGAAGTTTTATTTCTAAAAAAATGACTCATGGGTGTTAGTTGAGTGGGGTCATTTTCATAAGCATAGAGTCTTTTGATGTCATCTTCACCATTGGCCAATAGTACCCCGTAGCCTCCAGAACAAGAAGAGGGTTTGCAAACACATGGATATTGGATAGAATTGAATAGTCTTGTATCGGGCTCTTGATTGTCTTTTAATGTCCCATAGGTCTTAGGAACAGGTAAATGGGCGTCAGCAAGTTCTTTTAAGTAAAGGTCCTTATCCCAGTTTTTATTTTGAAACCGTAAATGAGGCCTTAATTTTGGTATAATTAAGCCTAAAATAATTGTGAGAAAGTTAAAATGAATATAGCGTGAATTTTTAAATTCTTTATTTGGAAAATGAATAAATTTGAAAATCTGAATTTGTAGCATATTGATAACAGCAGAAAGCCAAAAAGATTTATTTTTTTGAAATGCTGTGGTGGTGTGTAATAATTGAACTTGCGGAAATTGTTCTCTAAATGAGGTGATTTCTGAGGTATCATTGTCTGAAATATTTCCAATGATTGAATGACCAAACTTCAATGCAGCTTGAATAAATAATTCATCGTCTTTAAAGATATTTCTAATAAATATTTTGGCCATTGAGTTTTCTTTGTGAAAGAATAATTTCAATCAAAACAAATAGTACAGGTACATACCAAAAGCTTACATTAATGCCCATCATCAAAGCCACCATGATATGAAACAAAACCCATTGGGGTAAAAATAAAATAAGGAATTTTTTGAATAGGAAAGCAAGGGGTGATAAGATCTGTAACGTAAGAATATAAAATCCAACAAAAGTCAGAAGAATGGGTTGATTCATAAGCCAATCATAAATGAAGAAAGCCTCTTGTGGAATATTAGGTTTAAAATTGATATGTGCTGTCTGCAAGTGAAATTGAAAAGTCTTCTCGAAAACCCAATTTAGCCCCGAGTGTCGTAGTTTTCCCGAGGCAGCTCCAAAGTACATCATAACTACGCAAAAAAGTATGAGTTGTTGTGGCCAGCCGTACTCTGTACTTATAATTACATTTTTTTTTCTATATAATGAATCAATAGAAACAAAGTCATGTGCATTCGAAAATGCAAAAACTCCCAAAGCCAACGTGGGTAAGAAATATTGAAAATTGGACTCTAGAAAACCTACGGGAAGTCCAAAAATAAAATAGCCTAAAATAAAACTCATGGCCATCGAAATGCGTCCTAAAAAGCCTAGGGCCGAAAATAGTAAAAAGACAAGCCATGCACGATGCATCCACCAAATGGTTTCAGGACTTGGTAATTGTGATATCAGAAAGTCAATGTGCCATGGGGACTTCCAAAGCAAACTTTCGGCTAAACCAAAATGTGGAAAATCAACTTGAGCTACAATGAGAAAGAAACAAGAAAAGAATAAAATTCTTAAATAACCTAAGGAAACTCCACTTCCTTGTACATAGAAAAGTGATTTAATTGGGTTTAACATAGGACAGTTTTTCAGTTGGATAGTTGTTAGAACTTTCTTCATTAAACAAAGGTTGGTTTTGTACCAAATATATCCGGTCCATTTTGGGAAGGTGACTTAAATTCTTATTTTGAAAGTATTGATACCGATAAAAGAAGTAGGCCAATACTTTGCTATACTGTTCCTTCTTCGCGCCTGAAATTATAAACTCAATGATTTTTTGGTTAATTCCATTGGGTCCTACAGGCCAAAGAATTGTTGAGTTAGTAATCTTATATCGCTCACCCTTTGCTTGATCTTCTCCCCATAGTTCAAAGACAGCGCTTTCAGCAGCGGAATGAGCATACAGAGTATAAGAGGTGTAGGGCCAGTAGACTTTGCCAAGTAGAGTAATTAATACTGTTGGCAAAGAGAAAATTAAAATTGCTGCTAGACTTCTCATGATGGTTAAAGAGTCTTTTCAGTTGATACCGGCTTTTTTTTCAACAGAGCCTCTACCGCAATTGAGAAATAGTTAATTGAATAAAAATGACTATCAATTAAATCATAGTTTTTTTTGATCTGAGCCAAAGAATTAGAATTGAGTTGTTTTTGGCTTGCAAGGGATGCAATTTCAAAAATATTTTTAATGTGGGGCTCTTGATTTTTCAGGCCAATCATTTTTTTACAATCATCAAGAGATTTTTGAATTTTATCAAAAAGGTCACCGCTGTAATCGCTGATGTGGAGTGATAAGGCTAATTGAGCATGACTGAATAAATTTTGTGTGCAGACGGGCTCTGTGGAAAGTAAATTGGGACGAGTATAATCAAAAGACTTTTTATCTGAATTTAGGAATAGCAATTCTAATAGCAGGGATGAGTTTTGTATGTCCGGTGAAGCTATGAGTTCTGCATTGGTTTTGGCTAAATCGAGCGCCAGTTTTAATTGCTGTTTGGATTCATCGAACTTTTGAATTTTGTAAAATAAAATAGCTCTGTTGCGGAAGAAATTAAACCCAGCCCGAGCGCGTTCAGAGAGATCGTAGGATTCTAAGGACTTAGATAAGTTCAAAGTTTCCTTTATTTTAGTTAAATCCAAAGACAATCTTAAAATTTCATGGGTGGCTAACATAATCCGAGAACTGTTGAGATCCTTTTTAAAACTCTCCATCTCAAGAATTTGATTGAGGATGGGATCAGCTCTGGAAAAAAGCAATGCAGAAGATGTATAGTAATACCTAAGCTGGCTGAGTTTCAATGGTGCAAGAAAGTTAGAGTCTGGTGGTAAAATTTTAAATAGCTCAGTCAAACAGTTTTCATAATCATCTGTGATAAATAGTTGGGACAACAAATCGCACTTGTGGCCTAGTGGCAAAGCTGTTTGCTCTTTTTTGCCAATACTTAGAAGTTGGGTTCGGTGCTGTTCGATAAACTGAATGGTTTTTAAGGGCCCTTTCGCCGTTGTGATACTAGCTAAGAACTCGAGTTCAGCGGCATAGTTAGCTGGTTTGTAAGGAACTATTAAAAGTTGGTTCAGTGATTTTGGAACATTAAAAAACTGACTTTCTTTTGGATATCGAGAGGCAATTTCAATTAATAAAAGAACATGAAGTTGTGCTACGATATGTTTTTCTAGGCTACTTTTTGTTGTGAGCCCAGAAAGTCTGACGTTCGTCAAAGTTCTGAAAGCTTTTGCTTCTGAAAGAGTGAGTTTTTCGGTTACAAAGGTTTTATCAAAATAGGTTTTAAGAGTTTGTTGTGGTGTTTGAGTTTCAGCCCAAGCCATAGTCGCTGATAGAATGAAGATGAATAGATTAAACATTCTAAAAGTTTAAGAATTTAAATCCTAAATAGCAACTGTTACAGAAATTTTGAAAGAGGAATCTGCTGCCTGCAGCTGATAAAGTCAGGGCGGTAATGAAGCAAAGAAGAGTCAAATTTTGTATTTTCAGAAGTCAAAACAAGGAACAAAGTGAATCGGTCTTGATGGGAGTTATTATCTGAGCTTGAGTGCCAAGCATTAGCATCCATGATAGCATAATCCCCTGAAATCATGTCCAAATTTGTTATTTTATCACTTGAGAAAAATGTGAGGCTTGCGTCATCAGCTAAGCCACTTTCCTTGTGTTTTTCCAACGAGTCATGACGAACATTGTTCATCTCCCAGCTTTGTTGGGTCGTTAATGTGTGGGGATAGTAGTAGCGGTGGCTACCTTTTAAAATACTTAAGCCACCATTGGTGGAATTATGATTATGAAGTGGAATAACCACGGAAATGGCTCTTGGTTCCTGCATCCCGTCATGAGAGTTCCAGTAACAAAAGTCAGAGTGCCAGGCGAAGGCTCCACCAGTGGATTTTTTTTTAAAATTAATATGACTTTGGTAAATCACAGGTTCAGAGCCTAAAATAATTTTGGCATTATTATAAATTTCTTTTGTTACAAAACCAGATAATGTTTCAGGGTAATCATTATGAATATTGAACTGAGAACGTGTAGTTTGATTATCTGATTCTAAGATTTGGCCGGATCTTTTTTTGTTATAAATAGAATCGATTTGTGTTTCAGAGTATTTTTTTGAGTTTTGGGATTTAAATACATGAAAACCGTTTTCTTGATAGTCAGCAAGCCAAGATTCTCCCTCGGGCTGAGGGCCCCATAAAACTGGTGAATTGCGAACCGTCAATTGCATTCTAGTAGTTAAGACCATTAGAAATAGACCCGTCAATTAAAAATTCATCTCAAATCGAGACACGCTTAAGTGAAGAGACTTTTGTATCGATAAGACCTTATGGATCAACAGGGTCAAAAAAGTGAGAGAAAGGGGCTTGGCGGATTTTTTGAAAATCTATTGCGCCAATTTCAAATTTTAGCTCACCTTGTGTTAATTGCTCCCCTATATATTATTGCTAGCTTAAGTCTGGGGCTGGCGGTCTTGCCAGGGATTTTTTTATTTAAAACAGTATCTGGTTTATCTGAAAGTTGGCCATTATTTTTAAAATACTGGGCTTTGGGTTCAAGTCTTGCCTTGGGATATTTTGCTTACGGTTTTAGTCTTCTCATTATAGTACCAGCACTTAATTTTTTATTTCGCACGAAATTGATGGCCTGGCGTGGTCCGTATTATTCTTTGCCGGCCATACGTTGGTATGTTCATAATGGACTTACTTATTTAGTGAGATTTACTTTTCTGGAATTCGTAACACCGACACCTTTTAGTCTTATGTTTTATCGCTTAATGGGAATGAAAATAGGCAGTGGAACCATTATCAACTCGACGCATCTATCGGATCCCTCGCTGATCGAAATGGGTAGACAGGTCACATTGGGTGGCTCGGTCACCATTGTGGCGCACTACGGTCAAGGTGGATTTTTAGTTTTGGCACCTGTTAAAATCGGCCATCGGGTCACAATTGGCCTTAGAGCCATTGTTATGGGTGGAGTCCAAATCGGGGACGGCGCTAAAATTATGCCGGGCTCGGTTCTGTTGCCAAAAACCATCGTACCAGCCGGACAGACGTGGGGCGGTGTACCTGCACAAGCTATCGATATGATGTCGCTAAAATCTAGCAAAGCAGCCTAGTTTAGAGTTAATCTCTAAGGCATGAAAAAATACACAAAACCTGATCTTGAAACTCTCAAAAAGACTCTGACTCCTTTACAATTTAAAGTGACCCAGCAGGAAGGCACCGAGCCTCCATTTCAAAATGCTTATAACGATGAAAAACGCGATGGCTTGTATGTGGACATTGTGTCCGGAGAGCCTTTATTTAGCTCCAAGGATAAGTTTGATTCCGGAACAGGTTGGCCCAGTTTTACTAGACCCCTCAATCAAGATGTGGTGACAGAAAAAGAGGACCGACATTTGTTTTTTCAAAAGCGCATAGAGGTGAGATCCAAAATTGCTGATTCTCATTTGGGGCATGTATTTCCTGACGGACCTGCCCCCACGGGTCTCAGGTATTGTATGAATTCGGCATCGATGAAGTTCATCCCTTTGGAAGATCTTGAAAAAGAAGGCTATGCAGAATTTAAAGAAATGGTTTTAAAAAAATGAATCTCACCCATAATCGTTATTTTAATTTCTCAGAGCTCACATCTACTTTACAAGACTTTGAAAAAAAATATCCCGATCTTTGTAAAGTCACCTCCCTTGGAAAAACAGAAGGAGGATTTGATATTTGGCTGATGACATTGACAAAAGATGTACAGAAAAGTCCTGATGCAAAGCCCGGTTTTTGGGTGGATGGAAATACTCACGCCACAGAACTGGCGGGCTGCCAAGCCTGTGTGCACTTGATCGATTCATTGTTAAGCCGACATCAAGAGCCCCAGATTCAAGATTTACTTCAGCATGTGACGTTCTACATTGTGCCGCGAATTTCTGTGGAAGGTGCAGAACTGGCTGTAACAAATAATAAGTATGTTAGATCCAGCCCTGAAATTTTTCCAGCCCATGTACCTCAAGAAAATTTCTTAGAAAAGGATCTGGACGGGGACGGACAATTATTAATGATGCGAATCAAAGATCCAGCCGGTGCTTTCAAAATCTGTGAAGCTGATCCCAGGCTTATGGTCTTACGTGAACCTTTTGATTACCATGGGGAATTTTATCATCTTCTTCCCGAAGGAGAATTTCAAAATTTTGATGGATTTAAAAAATCCTATACCGAAGCACAAAATTTTGATCTTAACCGTCAGTCCCCAGTGCAGTTTTCGCCTCAAGAATACGGAGCCGGGCCTTTACCCATGTATTTGAATGAAGCCAAAGTGATTGCAAAAGCCTTTGTGGATAGACCTAATATAGTAGGAGCCCATACGCATCATACTTTTGGTGGTTTTTTGTTAAGACCTTCATCATTAAGAGCTGACACGGAGCTCCCTAGTTTTGATCTGGAAATTTATAAGCTTCAGGGTCAAATGGGCCAAAAGCTTACTGGGTACAAAGCTTTTTCTGTTTATCATGACTTTCGTTATAACCCCAAAAAAATCACCACGGGCACTTGGGATGATTGGCATTATGATCACAGAGGGGTTTTTTCATGGACCACTGAAATTTGGAGCCTCGCCAATCAAGCAGGAGTCGAGTTCAAGAAGCCTTTAGACTACTACCAAAATCCAACGGCTGATGATTTGTTAAAAATGATTCGATGGTGTGATCAAAATTTACCTGAGAAGCAATTTTTTAAAGTTTGGACTTTGTTTCAACATCCTCAGCTGGGGACTGTTGAAATTGGAGGTTGGCAGGGGCTTTATGTTTTTAGAAATCCTCCACCTCAGTTTTTAGAAAAGGAACTGGTCAGACTGACTGATTTCACCATTCACCAGGCGCTGATGAGTCCTCGTGTGAAGGCAGAGGTTCACTCATTAGAAAAACTCAGCCATGATCTTTACCAAGTTAAAATTAAGGCCACAAATTTAGGCTATCTTCCCACTTACGTTTCTGACTTGGCTAAAGGACTTGAGATTTATAAAAAACCCAAAGCTGATTTGGTACTGTCTAAAGCTCAAGGGCTTGTGCAAGGTAAACTAGAAACTTTTACTCACCATTTAGCGGGTCGGTCAGCGGATCTGCCGTGGGTGTCCCCTTTATGGGGAGGTTCAGTGGAAAATAAACATGAAAGTTTATTTGAGTACGTCATAAAAGGTTCTGGGGATGTTCACTGGTCAGTGGACTATCAAACGGGTGGAAAAGTAGAGCTTAAGCCTCAACTTAAATAAATTTTAATTTTAAAAGTGACAAGATTAATGGAGTTTTTTACTATACCGTTAATCACTCTTTTCAAGTAGGTTTGTTTGCAGCCTCAAGACATGCTGACTCTTTATTGTTGTATCAATGATCGGAGTCATCACTTTGGATGGTCTGAAGAGCAAATCCAATTGTCAGAAAAAAGACTCAAGCAGTATGGTCTTATCAGTTCCCATCCTCAATCAGTGAAGTTTGACCGTATTCAGACATTTTTAACAGAGGCCATTTCTTTTTGGTGGCCTCTGAGTTCACAGGTGAAGTCTCCATTTTTCAAAGAACTTCCTGTGATTGTTCAGCAAGATCAGGAACTCAAACATTTTTTTTCATTACTGGAAACATTAAGAGCTGAAAATCATCCCTCTAAAAATTTAGCACAAATGGAAATGAAGGATTATTTAAAAGGTCTTGCCATCATTCGAAAACAAAACTTCCCTGATGTGGGCTGCACAAAAGTGGAATTATCCGACTTGGCCATGGCACAAATTGTACGCTTTGTTTGTCAAAATGGATTCCGTGATTTAACACTTAAAAAAGCCTCTGATTTAACTGGGATTCCTCATGAATACTTCATCAGTCGTTGGGAAACGGATCAAGCCTTAAAGCTGTGGGTAACAGCTCAGTCTCATCAAGAATTTTATTTATTCTTAGCTCCATTGATCGGGAATATGTCAGAATTTAATAAAGGTCATTTAGCCCAGGTCCTAGAGAAATATTTGGACTACATTGAAACTCACGAGTCCTATTACCGCATTTTGTTATGGGGTTATTTAGAAAATGACCCCACTTTGCAAGAAATGAATCGTCGCAGTCAGCAGGACTATTTTGAAACCATTTTGACCTTATTTAAAAAATCAAAACCAGAAGCGCAAAAAAACGCAGAATTCTTTTCTTATTTATTCACATCCATTTGGAAGCTCTACGCAAGCTTTGTGTGGTGTGATTCTAAGACCCTCGTTCATAAAGTGAACTTATCCCGTGTCAGATCACAATTAAAAAGTTTTATTGTGGAAGCTGTTTTTGAGACTTTTTAATTCAGGACCTTGACGAAGCTTAAATGTACCTCACATTGTTACTTATGATGAGGAGGCTATTATGTCATGGCCAGTAGGTTTAGTTCCCGTTCTGCCACTTAAAAATACAGTTGTTTTTCCTTCCATTTCCCAGGTTTTAAAGGTGGGTCGAAGTCCCAGTTTAAAAGCCATTGAAAATGCAAGCCAGCAAGGACAATGGATTATAACTGTGGCCCAAAAAAGTCCAGATTCCGAAGATTTAAAAATTCATGATTTCTATTCAGTGGGGACACTTTGTCGAATCGAATCGTCTAAAAAGTTAAATGATGGAAGTCTTCAAGTTGTGATCCGTGGGGTTAAAAAAGTCAGTCTTGATTTGTCTCAAGATCCACAGACTTTATCTTTTCAAAGTACATTGGTGCCCATTGAAGATCTTATTGATTTAGATGTGGATACAGAAAATATTTTGATGAAAAGCTTATTGGATATTTCCTTTGATCTTATTAAACCACAGGAAAATTTAAAATCTGTGTTTAATAATATCGAAGATTTAGCTGAACTTGGGTATTTTTCTGCTGCACAAATTGATTTGTCCATTCAAAACAAACAAAAAGTTTTAGAAATTTCCAGCCTTAAGGACCGCACTCTTGAGATTTTAAAACTATTCAGTGATTTAAAATCCAGTTTAGAAGTGCAAGATGATATCAGAAAAAAACTTTATTCTCGTTTTGGACAAAATCAACGTCAGCAAATTTTACGAGAGCAAATGCGAGTGATACAAGACGAACTGGGTGATTCACAAGAAGGTGAAGAGCTTCAGTATGAAGATAAAATTAAAAAATTGCAGCTACCCAGTGATGCTTTGAAGTTAGCCATGTCACAAGCTAAAAGACTGTCACAAATGAATAATGCTTCACCTGAATTTCATGTGATCAAAAATCATTTGGATTTCATGCTCAGCCTGCCTTGGAATGCCAGCTCAGAAGTCCAGGAAATTAATATTGAACAAGCCAGACAGCAATTGGATTCTGATCATTTTGGACTAGAAAAAATTAAGAAAAGAATTTTACAAAGCTTATCCGTGATGAAATTAAAAAAAGGTCAAAAGGGATCCATTTTGTTGTTTCTTGGCCCTCCAGGGGTGGGGAAAACATCATTGGTTAAAAGTATTGCTAGTGCGCTGAACCGTCCCTACGTTCGAGTCAGCTTGGGCGGTGTGCGTGATGAAGCTGAAATCAGGGGGCACCGCAGAACCTACATTGGTGCTTTGCCTGGAAGAATTCTTAACTCAATTAAAAAAGTTGGAGCTAACAATCCAGTGATGCTTTTAGATGAAATTGATAAAATGAGTTACAGACACTCCGGTGATCCTGCCAATGCGATGCTTGAAGTTTTAGACCCTGAACAAAACGAAAACTTCATGGATCATTATCTTGATACAGCCTTTGATTTGTCTCAGGTGATGTTTATTGCAACTGCTAATAGTTTAGATGGGATTGCAGGCCCCCTTTTGGACCGTATGGAAGTGATTGAGCTTGGCAGTTACACTAACCTTGAAAAACTAGAAATTGCTCAGCGCTATTTAGTTCCGCAGACAATTGAAGAGCATGGGTTATCAAAAGATGAGTTCCAACTTTCTCAAGAGGCTTTGCAAGTTTTGATTTCTGATTTCACCAGAGAAGCGGGAGTTCGAGAACTAAAAAGAAAAATTGCACAGGTGGCTAGACACGTCTCTGAAAAAGTGGTCGAGCGCCGTGAAAAAAATGTGACAGATCCTTTACCTGTTGTTCAGGCCAAAGAGCTTGAAGATATTTTGGGCAGTGACCGCATCGTTCGTGAAAAGGAAGATTTAAAATCAGGTCCTGGCATTGTGGCAGGGCTTGCGTGGACACCCGTAGGTGGAGATCTTTTATACATTGAATCAGCGGTGATGCCTGGATCTGGAAGGCTCACTTTAACAGGTCAATTGGGTGACGTTATGAAGGAATCTGCAGAGCTTGCTTTAAGTTTGCTTAAATCAAGAACCGCTTTGTGGGGTGTGCCTTTTGATTTTTCGAAATTGGATCTGCATATTCATGCGCCTGCCGGTGCCATTCCGAAGGATGGTCCCTCAGCAGGGGTTACATTGATCACTTCACTGGCTTCATTGATTACAAAACGCAGTGTGGATATTGATAAGGCCATGACCGGAGAGATCACTTTAACGGGCACGGTGCTGCCTGTGGGAGGCATAAAAGAAAAGTTGATTGCTGCACATAAGCGCGGTCGAAGAAAAGTTTTAATCCCCATGGGAAATGAACGAGATCTTAAAAACTTGCCTGTTGAAGTTTTGCAGGATCTCGAGATCACTAAGGCCCAGACCGTTGATGAAGTTCTGAATTGGGCCTTAGGTTTGGACGGAAGTTTAGTTGAAAATTTTCAACTTAAAGCTTTGCAGGCCCGGATCTGAGGGCTTGCCACTCCAGATTTGTAAAATACCAGTGGTCCAAGCCGTGGGACTGATAATTGTTTCAGAAAAGCGGCTTGAGACCTGAACTAATAAGATGTCTTCTTTTTCTTTTTTTAATCTTACAAGTGACAGCACTTCATTTTTTTTAATGTCACCCAAAGAGGCCACTTTTTTTAAAAAATCTTGAACTGCGGCAGTATCAGTGCTGACACTGTTCTTTTTTAAGCCTTCTGCAAATGCAGCCGACACATCTTTTCCTGGGACATCCCTTAAGAAAGTCATCATGATTCCAGCCGTACTTGACCCTTCAAAGGTGCTGGACTTTTTATCCCACGCAGTCGTTGGGGGAAGTAGAATCTCAGCCACATAAACATCAAAATTTAAAAACGCCACTTTCTTTTGTCTTAATGCCGCGTCCACTGATTTAAGTGTGGTGTTTTCTAAATTAGGAAAGCTAACGGTATCAGATAAGCTGACACCTGATATTTTTTTGGACTCGGCAACTGCGAGCGAGCAAGTCAGTAAAAGAAGAGAAGATAGGATACTAGCTTTAATCATAGGAAAACTCCCTGTGTCATGTTTATATAAGTTTTGTTTTTTTTTGCTGACTGATTCAAGCTTAATACAAGATTTTAACGCAAAGCAAGGGGACTGGTTGCTGAATTTAGAGCGTGATTCTTTAATACTCATCACAAGTGATCCAGGCCTTAAAAGTCGCTTCACTCAAGCCTGTGAATTTCTTTTATTTAAAGCTCATATTTGCGACAGTCTTAGCTCTTTTTTAGCAGACGACAAACTAAAACCTCACACTGTGTTCTTTGATATTCCAGAACACCTTTCGGCTTCCGCTGGCGATATTCAAAAATTAATGGACCATTTTCAAAATGAAGTGGATCTATTTATTATTACTCCCATCAATGAAGAAGCTTTGCTGACCGCTCAGAAGTTGTTTTTGAATCATTTAGTAGACCGGCAAGTTTTTTTAGAGACCTTTTTGTCGGAATTTCTAATTTTTTTAAAAGGGCTTTGTGAATTCTATGAAATCAATTCGCAAGATTTTTTTCCTGAAACTTTGATTGCATTTAATGCTTATTTTTATTTGCCACTGAACCAAAAGTACATTCCAGTTGTGAACGAAAATCTTATTTTATCAGAATCCAAATTTAAAAAATTTGAAACAGCTAAGCTTCTCTACATTCACAAGCAAAGTGTGAATGCCTATAACCAGCACATTGAATATTATTTTGACCGCTTCAACATCGGCTTAAGGAAAAGATTAAGGTCTAAGTTTTATCAAGTTTTATCGCAGTGGCGGGAAGCTTTAATGGTGGGCTTGACCTCGATCCCACGCCCCAATGAATTCCCTGGCAGTGTGGATGACTTGTCTTTACACTTAGATACCATTAACGATTATTTAAGAGAATCACCAGATCCATGGTTTTTACTTTTTGAAATGACTCAAAGCACTTTGCTGCAATTTGAAAGATCTTCTTTAGATTTGATTGTGGCTTCTTTCTTAGCTGATCACTTTTCGCAAACAGAACATGCCAGGATGATCGAACTGAAGTGGGCCTATGCTTGCTGTCAAAATTTATCACCCTCTCTTTTTTATAAAAAATGGTTGTTTAATTCCACCCAATTGTCAGAGGAAGAAAAAGTAGTTTTTCAATCCTTTCCCCATCAACTATCTGTGTCGTTGCAAGGACAATTGAAAGAAGATTTTTACAAATACTGTGAAGGTTTCACGACAAAGCAAAGTCCGGCGGATTTAAATTCATTTTATGTGCATCTGTATATGGCTGAAAAAATCGTCCTTGGATTTTCTCAAGCTCATAAAAATAAATACAACAAACCCGATCTTCTGCATTCTGCTCTTGTGAGTGTAAAAAATGAAAATATATTGAATGAAGCTTGGATTGAAGAATACCGACTAATGTTTGCTAAACCCAATTTACAACAGCGAAAAGAGAGTCCTCAATGAATGACGTTATCGTTTGCGGCGGCCAAAGAACACCTTTTGTGAAATCCATGACAGCTTATTCCGGAGTCAGCACTCAGGATATGATGACAGCCACATTACAGGCCCTCGTCATAAAAATGAAGTTAGAAGGCAAGCTTCTAGGAGATGTGGCCGTGGGTGGTGTGATGATTCCACCGGGCAACTGGAATCTGGGACGAGAAATTGTATTAGGCACGGGGCTTGATCCCAGAACTCCAGGATACAATGTCCAGCGTGCTTGCGGAACAAGTTTAGAAACCATTAATCAAATCGCTCTCAAAATTTCCAGTGGACAAATGCAGTGGGGAATTGGCGGAGGTGTGGACACCAATTCTGATATCAGTGTTTTATTTCCCAGATCCTTTGCACAAAAAATAATAGCTCTTAACCAATCCAAATCCACAATGGATAAAATAAAATCAGCCCTTGGTTTTAGTTTCAAAGACTTCAAACCCCAATTTCCAGCTGTGATGGAGCCCAGGACTTCTAAATCCATGGGTCAGCACTGCGAGATGATGGTGCAAGAGTGGAAAATCTCCAGAGAAGATCAAGATCAACTTTCCTTTGAAAGCCATCAAAAAGGGGCTGCAGCTGTCGAGGCAGGTTTTCATAATCAGATGATTTTTGAGTTTCAAGGTGTAAAAAAAGATTTAATTCTAAGGAAAGAAACAACGATCGAGAAACTAGCTAAATTGAAACCTGTTTTTGATACTTCAGGAGCTGGAACTTTAACAGCAGGGAATTCAACAGCCTTAACTGACGGAGCTAGTGCTGTGCTTTTAGCAAGTCGCAAAAAAGCGGAAAGTGAAAAGCTTCCCATGCTTGCCAAATTTGTTGATTGTGAAGTGGCAGCTCTGGATTTTGTGCACGGGGAAGGTTTATTAATTGCTCCTGCATTAGCGGTCTCAAGATTGTTAGAAAGAAATAATCTAAAACTTCAAGATTTTGATTACTACGAAATTCATGAAGCTTTTGCTGGGCAAGTGCTTTGCACATTGAAAGCTTGGGATGATGAGTCCTACTGCAAGCGAGTCCTAGGTCGCAATGAAAAAATGGGTGTGATAGATCGATCCAAAATGAACATCAAAGGGGGAAGCCTAGCCATTGGTCATCCTTTTGGGGCAACTGGTGGAAGAATCGTTGCCAATTTGGCCCATATTTTAAAAGAAAAAGGCAAAGGTCGAGGCCTGATTTCCATTTGCACAGCAGGTGGAATGGGCATCGCTGCCATCATGGAATCCATTTAACTGATTTCTTAAATAAGCCGATATTGGTATGTGATTTTCATCCAACTACTATTTGTTTTATTTTTAATTTTTAGCTTAGGTTGTACCAATGCCACTGTGGATGTTTCAGGGCTTGGTGATTTTTCAAGCTTTGGACTTTCCATTCCTGTTAATGGAAATATTAATGAATTAAAAATCGTCGGTGATCAACTGATTGTCGCAGGAAATTTTTCTGAAATTAACGGTGTTCGAAGATCTAATTTAGCAGCGCTTAATATTTGGACCCGAGAAGTATTGGATTGGGCACCTAATCCTTCGGGTCCCATTTATGCAATGGATGTCAACCAAGCTGGAAATTTAGTTATCGGTGGAAGTTTTGATCAGATCAATCCTGAGATCAATTTGTCCTCAGCTGCGACTATTCAACTTTCCAATCAAGCCGTCAGTGCTGTTGATTTTATCCCAGGGCAAGTTCTGGCTACCATTCCAGATGGAAACGGGGGTTGGTACATTGGTGGAGATTTCAATGATGTGGCTGGTATCCCCAGAAAAGGTGTAGCAAGAATTTTAAGTAATGGACGGTTAGATCCTAATTTTGTTCCTGATTATGGAAGGAGCTTGTATTCTGGATCGGTTCAAGCTTTAGCGCTCGACGGGAACGATCTTTATATCGGTGGTAGCTTTACGACAGGTACAAATAGCTTTGGTGCACCTCTTGATACTGTCACAGCTCAGTCTGTTTTTCCCGCCAACCAATTATCAGATTTTGTGAATTCACCATTCAACGGAGCTTTAACAGCTGTGATAGCTGATGGTTCAGGTGGTTGGTTTGTGGCAGGATTTTTTTCAGCAGTGCAAGGAATTCCTAGGCAAGGGCTTGCAAGACTAAATCCGGATGGAACTCTTGATCAAAGTTTCAACGTGCCAGTTGCAAATGGTTTTGTTGAAACTTTGAAGCTCAATGCTGGCTTACTTTATGTGGGTGGAAACTTTTCCTTAATTGGTGGAGTTGAACGAACAGGTCTTGCAGCCATTGATCTATCAGCTGGTGTTGTGACGAGTTGGAATCCTAGTCCTGCAGGTGAAATTAAAAAAATTGAAGTGAATTCTACAGGCGATATTTTAATTGGCGGTCAGTTTGGCTCGATCAATTCCACCTATATCAATTCATCCAGTGCTGAATTTTCAATAGCTTCCTCAGAACCCAACCTCAGTTTTCCAAAAGTGAATGGAACTGTTTATTCAGCTATCTCTGACGGTGCAGGTGGGTGGTATGTTGGGGGAAGCTTTTCATCTGTTGGTGGAAATTCAATTACTAATTTAGCCAGAATTTTATCAGACGGCTCTGTGGATTTAGCATTTAATCCAAGTCCTAATAATATTGTTTATGCCATGGTTCTTCAGGGATCAGTTTTATATGTGGGTGGTTTATTTACTTTTATAGATTCTCAGCTAAGAAATTATATTGCAGCCATTGATACGAACACAGGAACTCTAACAAGCTGGAACCCTAATGCGAATGAGAGAGTCAGAACTTTAGTTTCAGATGGATCATTGATTTATGCAGGTGGAAATTTTGTAACTATTGGGGGAGAAACACGAAACCGCGTGGCTGCTCTGGATACCACAACGGGTCTTGCAACTGCTTGGAATCCTAATGCAAATAATGTTGTTCATTCTTTAGTAATCAATGGCGCAACGTTGTATACCGCAGGTGAATTTACAACTATTGGCGGTGCAAGTCGAAATCGAATTGCTGCTATCGATTTAACATCAGGATTAGCAACAGCTTGGAATCCTAACGCTAATAGTATCGTTAGTACTTTAGCTGTAGATGGAACGCTTGTTTATGCCGGAGGTTCGTTTACAAATATTGGGGGTCAAGCTAGAAACCGAATTGCTGCACTGGATGTATCAACTGGAAACGCAACGGCTTGGAATCCCAATGCAAATGCTAATGTTAATAGTCTTACTGTTTTAGGTGCGACAGTTTATTTGGCAGGAAACTTTACGACCATTAATGGATCTTTAAATCGAAAATACCTAGCAGCAGTTGATACTTCAACAGGTACTTCAACTGCATGGCAACCCGTGGTTGATAATCCAGTTATAACCTTGGCTGCACAAGGATCTCAAATTTTAGCTGGCGGATTTTTCAATTTTGCTGGCGGAGTGGCAAGACAGAATTTAGCGGCTGTAAGTTCAACCACTGGTGTTGCAACCGCTTGGGATCCTAGCAGTAATGGGCTGATAGAGAGCCTATTTGTTGATGGAAATAATGTTTATGTTGGTGGATTATTTAATTCTATTGGTGGTGCTTTTCGAAATCGTGTTGCAAGAATTAGCGCTATTACAGCCTTAGCTGACTCTTGGAATCCTAATCCGAACAGCACAGTGTTAGATATTCAAATAGCAGGCTCTGTTGTTTATGTAGCAGGTAATTTTACAACCATTGGTGGACAAACAAGAAACCGAATTGCGGCCCTTGATATAGCATCAGGATTAGCTACCACTTGGAATCCCAATTCTAATGGAACCATCCAAAGTCTTTACGTCGATTCAGGATTTGTTTATGTGGGGGGAAATTTTTCTACCATTGGGGGACAATTAAGAAATCACATCGCTGCTATTGATTCGATTACGGGTCTAGCCACCGTATGGAATCCTAGTCCTGATGGATTAATTAACTCCATTGCTGGACAGGGATCTAATGTTTACGCTGGTGGAAATTTTTCAACGATTGGCAATCAAGGCAGTCGTAATATTGCAAAATTAAATGCGACAACAGGTGCTAATCAAAACTTTTCATTCCGTCCTGATAATACAGTTTTGTCACTTGCCATCAACGGTTCTTCTTTGTACTTGGGCGGAACTTTTTTATCCATTAATACGACGACTCGAAATTATATTGCTCGCATTAATATTTCTACCAATACTTTGGACACTTGGAATCCCACGGCAAACAGTCAAGTGAATCAAATGGCTATAAGCGGTTCACAACTTTATGTTGCTGGATTTTTCAATTCTATCGGTGGTCAAGCAAGAAATTATTTAGCCTCTTTAGATGTGACCACAGGTCTAGCCACCACTTGGAATCCGAACCCCAATCAATTCGTCAGGGCTTTAAAAATTAATGGTACCACTTTGTATGTAGGTGGAAATTTTAATAGCATCGATAGTTTGGGGCGAAATTACTTAGCTGCCTTTAGTATACCTACAAACACACTTTTACCATGGATACCGAGTGCAAACAATATAGTGACCTCTTTGGCATTGAATTCCACTGACCTTGTGGCAGCAGGGGAATTCACAGAAATTTCAGGACAGCCCAGGTTAAGACTTGCATCATTTAATTTAGCTTCAGGATTGCTGGGGAGTTTAAATCAAAGTATCGGTGGCACGATCTTAAGTCTTGGTCTGACCGACTCTGCTGTTTTTATTGGGGGAAATAGTTTAACGGTGGGGGGACTGCTTCGACAAAATTTAGCTGAAATTGATTTGCAAACCGGGGAGGCCACAAGCTGGAGTCCTACTACAAATTCATCTGTCAATAGTGTGGCTGTTAGTGGCAGTGATGTTTACATTGCAGGATTATTTAGCTCCGTTAACGGCTCTGTTCGTAATTTTTTTGCATCACTGAGTTCTATCACTGGAAATCTAAATAGTTTCGATCCTGAACTTGATAATGGTGTAGATACCATTCATATCAGTGGAACAACCCTTTATCTGGGTGGTGTTTTTAATTTTGTAAACAATTTGACTGACCCAAGAAATCACTTAGCTGCATTTGATACTTCGACAGATCTTCTGCTTCCTTGGAACCCAGGTTCAGATGGGTTTGTTTATCAACTTTTTAATGATAATGGAATAATCTATACCCACGGTACTTTTACCACCATTGGTGGACAAATTCGAAACAGGCTAGCCGCTGTTGATTCTATGACTGGTCTTGCTACAACTTGGGACCCCAATCCTGATAATAGTGTCACAGGAATAACGAAAATAGGCAGTCAGCTTATTTTCACTGGCTATTTTAATCAGATAGGTTTCAATAGTATTTCTTATTGTGCGAAATTAGATACTCAGTCTAATCTTTACAGTGCTTGCAGTTCATCAATCAATTCCAGCATAGACGCTGCAGCTGCGACAGATTATTATTTATTCCTCGCCCAACCAGGAAGACTAACAGTCGTTCCCAATCAATCCTCACCCTAAGCGTTTTCGACCGGCTTTGATTTCGGATCTATGTTTTTTTTCTTCCACGCGCTTTCTTTGTGAACTTCGGGTGGGTTTGGTTTTTATTCTTTTTTTGGGTTCTTTAAGTGCATTTTTTAAAATGTAAATGAGCTTTTCAATGCACATGTCTTTATTTTGTTTTTGTGATCGGGATTCTTGAGATCTAATTAAAACTTCGCCCATCTGGTTCATATAAGATTTTAATTTGAAATGAAGTTTATACTTCTGCTCGTCACTGAAGGCTTCCGATTGACTTAAATTCCATCTCAGGATCACAGCACTTTCTGTTTTGTTCACGTGCTGGCCACCCGCACCTGAAGAGCGGGTGGTTTCGAATTGATACTCGTGAAAAGGAATCGTGAAGCTTGTCATTTAAGCGAGTGTATTTGCAAAAAGCATTTCGCGGTATTTTGGAAGCGTCCAAAATTCATCAGCCACCAATGTTTCTGCATGGTCGCAGGCTTTCCTCAGTTCCAATGCTTTGGGACTTAAAATTTTAACGATCTCATGCATGCGAACCGCTTCATCACTGGTTTTGTGTGATTTTTCTAAAAGCTTTTCGAACTCTTCTAAATTTTTAAGAACTGAAGCAAATACTTTTTCTAAATTCTGCTGGCGAGTTTTTTGCAATTTTTTTAATGCAGGCACAGATGCACTATCAGTAGAAGCTGAAATTTGAATCATTTGTTTTTCTAAAGAAGGAATGACGAAGGTTTTTGTCAGCTCCACCAAAGATTCAAATTCAATATCTAATGTTTTTACGTATCTTTCCACATTGATGTGGTAACGGCTGGTGATTTCCTCTTGGCTGAGGACATTCATATCAGCTAAAAATTGTGTGGCTTTTTTATTATTAAACACACTTAAAGCTTCAGCTGAAGTATTAAGTACGGGTAGGCCTCTTTTTTTAGCTTCATCGCGCCACTCTTTAGAATAACCGTTACCTTCAAAGCGGATATTTTTCGTTTTTTTACAAACATCACGAATGAATTCCATCACCGCTTCATCACGCTTCATGAATTTGCTACTCATTAATTCACGAAGTTTCGCAGAGCTTTGTTTAAATGACGAAGCCACAGCTGCATTTAAGATAGACATGGGCACTGCCACATTGGCACTTGATCCTACGGCACGGAATTCAAATTTATTACCAGTGAAAGCAAAAGGACTGGTGCGGTTTCGATCAGTGTAGTCCCTAGAAATATTAGGAATGTGAGTCAGGCCTAGATCAATGATTTGTTGATCTGTGGCCTTAAGCGCTTTTCCCTGTTCGATGTCGTTTAAAATATTTTCCAGTAATTCACCAAGGAAAACAGAAATAATGGCAGGAGGCGCTTCATTAGCACCCAGTCTGTGATCATTTCCGGGACTTGCAATGGAAGCTCTTAGAACATCTGCATGATCAAACACAGCTTTAAGTGTGACGGCTAGAACGGCTAAAAATCTTAAATTTTGGTGTGGTGTTGTACCGGGTTCCAGTAAATTTTCACCCTTGTCGTTAGCGATGCTCCAGTTATTGTGCTTGCCGCTGCCATTAATTCCAGCAAAAGGCTTTTCGTGAAGTAGACAAACAAGTCCGTGTTTAAGAGCAATACGTTTTAAAACTTCCATGGTTAAGACATTGTGATCAGCTGAAATATTCACGTCTTCAAAAATCGGCGCTAGTTCAAATTGGCTGGGGGCCACTTCGTTGTGACGAGTTTTAACTGGAATGCCTAATTTATAAAGTTCGAATTCCACTTCTTGCATGAATTTTTTGACTCGCCCTGGAATGGATCCAAAGTAATGATCTTCCAATTGCTGGCCACGGGCCGGAAGTGCACCGATTAAGGTTCGCCCTGTCATAATTAAATCAGGTCTAAGGGACACAAAGTTTTTATCAATTAAAAAATACTCTTGTTCAGCCCCCAGAGTAGCTGAAATTCTTTTCACATCCACGTCACCTAAAAGTTTTAAAAAATCACAGGCCTCACGGTTGATGGCTTCCATGGATCTTAATAGTGGAGTTTTATTATCTAAAGCCTGTCCGTGGTAACCAAAAAACACAGTGGGGATACATAGGGTATTACCTGATTCTTCTTCGATAATAAACAAAGGTGATGAGGGATCCCACGCTGTATAACCACGAGCTTCAAAGGTCGATCTCATGCCACCACTGGGAAAGCTAGAGGCATCGGGTTCACCTTGAATCAACTGTGAACCTGTGAATCTTTCAATCACCCGAAGTTCAGAGTGATGAGAGTGCTGAATGGAAATAAAAGCATCGTGCTTTTCGGCGGTCAAACCTGTCATCGGTTGAAACCAATGGCAAAAATGGGTCACACCTTTTGATACAGACCATTCTTTGATAGAGCTTGCGATGGCCTCAGCCGTTTCCTTAGGAAGTTTTTTTCCCTGTTCAAGAGTTTTTAAAAGGGCTTGATAAGCATCTTTGGGAAGTTTCTCGCGCATTTGTGCAAGACCAAAAGTCATGCAGCCAAAATACTCGGAAATAGGAGCTTCAAGGCCTGCAGAGTTTTTCATCTTTTCAAGCTTTTTGACAGGTTGAGGGTTAACGGCTGATTTAAACGCGTGAAAACGCTCTCCCGATAGGGAAGTTTGAGTGGGCATATTAAAATCCTTATGCGCTATCTTTCAAGAATACCAAAAAATCTTGGACTCTGAGAAATAGACTTATCAATAAAGCTAGCCGAAGAATGATCCAAAGAAAAGGGCTTGGGTTTACTTGCGGTTTTGCGTTAGAGTGATTTTCAAATGATACCATCCCCCAGTTGCAGGCTTTGCCACAATCCTGACACAAACTTAAAGTGCTTAAATAAGTTTTTTGAATGCCCCAGCTGCGGATACATTCAACTCAGCCAAAAGTTTTTTGTAAGTCCAGAGCAAGAAAAAGCCAGGTACGAACTGCATGAAAATGATGTGGATTCTGAGGGTTATCAGAATTTTTTTAAAGTATTTGTTCAATATGTAATGGCTCATAAAAAGCCCATTGACCTGGGGCTTGATTATGGCTCGGGACCCAGTTCCGTGGTGCAGGATCAGCTGGTGAAGCAAAACTATCATGTGAAGGTCTTTGATCCTTTGTTTCATAATCATACAGAAACTTTACAAAAAAAGTATGACTACGTCATTTGCACTGAGGTCATCGAGCACTTTAAAGATCCCGAAACTGAATTAAACAAGTTAATGGGCCTGCTTAAGCCAAGTGGGGATTTGTTTTTAAAAACAGGTCTGACTGATGAAGTCACTGATTTCAGTCGTTGGCACTATCACCGCGACATCACCCATGTGGGCTTTTTTAATCAAAAATCCATTCGTTGGGTGGCCCATCATTTTGGGCTAGAGCTTATTCATTGTAGTCCTGATGTGATCCATTTGACCAAAGTCGAGGCTTAATAATACCCAAAAAATTTCCGATAAAGAAGAATGCTAAAAGTATTATTCATCGCCATTTTATTATCTGCTCAAGCCACAACAAAGCTGAACCTTGAGTATGATGCAAAAAAGAATCCTCCCGGTGAAGCTGATATTAAACTTTTGATGAATCGGGCCAATCAAAGATTGGGATCACTGCAAAAACCTGTGGGCCTAGATGGCTGTGAAATTGATTATGCCATCGATCGGGAAGTGAACCTCGAGCAAGATTATGTTTGTTTTTTACCGCCCAAAAAAACTTTCACTGAATGGGTTTTTGATCCAAATGATGCTGTCAGCTACGAATTAGTAAAAGCCAATGACGGAAATTTATTTAATGTCAGAAACGAAAAAAATCCGAACAAGAAATTAAGTAATGACACGGGATACACTTTGGGTGTTAACGCGAAAGCGTCCAGGGAAAACACAGAAAGGCTTTTATCTTTTGAAATGGATTCAAAACTTTATACAGCCCGCACCAAAGGCCCCGATGGGCAATATAAAACATCGGCTGGCAAATACTACATCGACACCTACGAAATCAGCCGGATCAATGTGAACTTTGAAGATAAATCAAGAAGTGATAATTTAAGAGCCGTGGGCCGAGTGGGCCTACGAATGGATTCCACAAACAGTGATGGGGTAGGGGCGAAGCTGCAAGACAAATGGCATGATAGCCTCGATCGTTACAAAGGGCTTCGCTACGAACAGCTGGCAGGCGGAAGTTCGGACATGACCCTAGAGGCTGAAGTGGGACTTAAAAAAATTCTAGAAGCGGACCTTGGACAGATTCATTGCGCTGCTGCTGGAACTGTCATGATGGGAATGGATTCAAAAGGTAATCCACTATTAACAACAAAATTAGAAGCTCAAGTTTCTACTGGCACCATGGGGGGAAGGTCACCTTCCACTCCGTTATTTTTAATTAAAGCTCTGCAGGAAGCCCACATCAACGGCCGCGAGCGATCCACAGATCAGCGTTTGGAATTAGGATCCTACGTTTATGCTGGAAAAAATATTTCTGTTTATGCAGGATTGGGCCGAGGTCGACACGTCACTAATGCAGCCTCACAAATTTTAAAAGATCGTGAAATGATTAATTATATAATTCTTAAAGCCAATAAAAAATTCTAAAAATCACTTCGTCAGTTCTAAGAATTCCAACTGTTCTGCTTTTAATTGATTCGCAATTTTTTCAAGCTCCTGATCAGTTAACTTTCGCCACTCATAAGTAGACGCCGTTGATGTGGTTTTTCGTTTAGGGTATATTTTTTCGAAATAGTTTTTTAATAATGCTGGGGTGATAGTTAGTTCATCGGTCTTTTGCATTTCTGCAGCGTAAAGATTAAAAACCTCCAGCGCTTTTGGGTTTTCTTTAAAAACGGCCTGGTTGTTGGGATTGTTTCTTAACGTCTCTGCAGCTTCCTGAGTTAAGTACATGATGTTATGTACTTGCCAGTGATCAATGTTTAGAAGCGTTGCAATTTCTTCTTTAAGCTCATCTTCTTGCTCAATGAATTTTAAATAAGAAAGTTCATTTTGGAACTTCATTTTTTGCTTATCATTTAAAAGTTTTTCAATTTTGGAATATTTTAAATCCTCGAGGTCTTCCGAATTTGAAATTTCATAAATTTCAGATTTTTGTAAAAATACAAGCAATTTTTTGTAACTATCGAGCCCTAATTGGTTGCTCCATTTGTCATACTCTCTTGAAATGGGATCAAGTTGTTGAATAAGCGATACCGCTTTTTCGATTTCTTCCTGTGATAATTTTTCGCTGGATTTTTCTTGAATGTTTTTAATAATTTTTTCTTTTTCTAGTAGTGCATAATTTTCAGTGGTCACCCCCATCGCTTTAAGTTGAAAAATAAGATCACGTTGTTTTGGTAGATTCCTTAGTTTTTCAGACCCCTCGATTTGAGTGAACACATTCGTGTTGTCTAGCTCGATACGCATCACTTTGGTTTCGCGCTCAGTTAGTTTGTAATTGGGATCAGCCGCCAGTTTTCCAGCGATAACTTCCATTCTTGGACTGTTTTTGTGCAGTTCAAAATACTTTTCACTATCAATGGCATATTGGCCTTCGGTTCGGTCCATACACAGCAAAGATTGATAATCACCGTAAGCTTTTTTTGCTAATTCCACTTCTTTTTGAATGGCGGGGTTGATCATCAAAGAATTGAGCAAAAAGTCCATGCCTTGGTAGCCGTAGGCAGGGGTTTTAAAGAAATTAATTCCGGCTCGAAAGGCAGGAACTGGTTCTGCTGCACCCATGAGATCTGTGAAGCCATTAAAGCGTTGAATTCTATAGGCAGGGTCAGTTTGATTACGAAATTTTGATTTTATGGTTTTACTGGCTTGCTCGATAGTGAGGGCGTCTTCTAGGGTCTCAATCAATTCATCTGAATCTTGAGCCGTGAAGGGAATTTTAAGACAGCATTCTCCGTCAATTTTTGACTCTGATATCGTTGGGTTGGCATGTAAGATATGACGACACAAGTGCGCTGGCTTTTTTTCATATTCAAAGTTTTTGAGTTTTAAGTAATTTTCTAATTTTTGAGTTAATTTTGTATTGGTGATGACTTGGGGTTTAAATTCATAAAAGGTATCAAAAGAGTTTAAGGTCACCCCTGGGACCTCTTTGTTCGAGGGTGTACCTTTGCAACCAATGCTATCCATAGCGCCCACAGGATCTAAATAAAGATCCTGTGCCCCTGAAATTCCATTTTCCAAATAGCCTTTGGCTAAAAAAACATAAGGATCCATCCCCATGGAAACCGCTTCACGAATTTTTTCTTTTGTAGATTTCCAATTGGTTTGCTGACAGGATTTCAGTGACATGGATTTACAGCCCGATAAAAACATCCAATTGTTTTGATAGGGGTAAAAAGTGGTTAGATCCCCTGAATTGATAAATTGATCAGGATCAATGAGTGTTTCATTTTCGCATTGAAACTGGCTGATTTGATCTTGATGACTTTTTTTAAAAGCATTAAATGCATCAGAATCAACAGAGATCACGATCTCAGATTTTTTAGAATCCAAAAGCTTCTTTAAAGAAGCTTCCACAATCAAAAGGTTTTGGCTTTTTAACTTTTCACAAGCGAGTGAGCAGTTGTTATCACAAACTGCAGCTTCTGTCGTTGAGGTTAATAACTGTTTAACAAACTGGTTTTGTTTTTTTAATAATGAGGGTGAGAACACAATGTCAGTTAAGTTTTTATTTTTATTGCATTGAAAAACGATGGGGGCAGCGAAGCCTTCAAAACTGAAAAAGACCACGAAAAGAAGATGAATCATTTATTTCATTTCCTCAAATTGGTAAGTTTTTTTATTAAATGATAAGCGAATGGATTTGTTTTCTTCTTGTTTAAGCAAAAGCCCCTTTTTTTTATCCATTTCCAGTCTGCCAAAAAAAAGTCCTGAATAATGGTAGCAACTTTTTTTATTTAAAGTGTAGATGTAATTTTCACAGCCTCTGTTTCCACAGCTGATCTTATTAATTAAGATCATATCTTCTTTTTTATCTTGGTTTAAATCGGACCTGGTGACGATGTATTCGGACTGCTTAGGATCATTCAGTTTTTTCTTAATATCCTTATAAGGATCGACACAAACACTCAAAGCCATTAAGGGGAAAATCATGATGAATAAAATCCATTTTTGCATATTAATATTTTATTCATGTTTTTCAAATTTGGATACGGACTTTTAACCAGATCAGGACCTTGATTTGCAAACCTCAAAGTTATGTTCATCATCAAGGAGCTCACGTGATTTCCATTTCAACTGCCGTCAAATCCAGCGCCCTGTTTTGTCTGCTGATTATAACTTCGACACCACTCTTATCCTCGGCTAGTGAGTGCAGAAAATTAGTTTCTGTCACAACTCCTGAAATTTTAACCAAAGACTCCTTAAAACTCATGGCCTGGAATCTGAATAATGTTTTTACTCATCAGGGTGAATTTCAGCGCGAAGGTATGAAATTTATGAAAAGGTCTGCCGGGAAAAAAGGCCTACCAGAAGCAAAACCCCTATGGGAAGTGGAAGCCATTCGAACGACCATCGCCACACACTTACCTGATTTTGCCACCTTCACCGAAGTGGAAAATGTTTATGCACTCAGAAAGCTTCTTGAAGACGACCCAAGGCTTAAAGGTATTTATGATATTCTTCTCAAAGAAGGAAATGATCAGCGTGGAATTGATATCGCAACAGTGGTGAAAAAAAGCCTAGGCCTTCGCTACAAACTTGATACCCATAAGGATTTAGAGTGGACGGACCGCTTTCAAGTTGGCAAACAATGGAAAGAAGAAACAGGTCCCATTTTTGCCAGAGATCTTCCAGCAATTAGACTTTACAGGCCTGGTGAAGAAACGCCGTTTTTAATTCTTATTGGTAACCACGGTAAATCAAAAAGGGACCGTGAAGGGGACCCAGAAAGTAATCGCTGGAGAACGGTACAGTACGAAAAAGCAGCTGAGATCATAAAAAAATACAAAGCTGAGTACCCACGGACTAATATTATAATGGCAGGGGATTTTAATACCGATGTGATGACTGGTCATGAAATGAGAGCGATTCGAGACATTACAAAATCCGCTTTTGATTTAGCCCCTGTTGAGCAACAAATTCCACCAAAGAAAAGATCTACCCATGCTTATTTTGCACCCGGCGGTGGTCCTAGTTTTAATATGATTGATGACGTGCGAATTTTGGGAAATCTTGAAGTGATGGATGCAGATATTTTGCCTTTGATCGATAGAAACGGCAAACCCATGCCGCCCCCGAAGACTTTCAAGCAAAGGGAAAATCAGCCTTCAGACCATAATCCCTTGTTGATTACGATTAAAAATAAAAAATAAGTCCGGCTTTCAGTGGGTGATCACCCACTGTGCGAAAGCGGGTCTCATCAAGTGAACTTAAGCCCACTCCACCTTCGAAGCTGAAGCCTAAGGAATCAAGACCTGCGAAGAAAAACTCTGCGCCAAAAACCACGTTCATTTCAAAGCCCGAGTCTTTGTTAGAAGTTCCGTTTCCAGTGTCAGTTTCCACATTTAGTAAACCTACTTGGCCGCCGTAGTAGAAGTTCATATTATTTTCTTTAAATAAAATTCTGCGAATTCCAGCATTAAAAGCAAATTTTGAGCTGTTTTCTTGAGTGTCCACGCCCAAGCTTCCCGTTAAACCAATGTCTGCGTTGGGGTAGTAAACGGCTGCGATGGACGGTAAATCCACTGAATTATTGTTTTTAATTCCCACTCCCAAGCGAGTTGATAGGTCTTTAGCGGAAGCAAAGCTTGAAATGAGTAACAAAACACAAAGTCGAAATAGCATGTGAACCTCTTTTTTTACATAATAGGTAAAGCCATTAAAGAAATTCTATCCACGCTGCGTTGGGCTTCAATATTAACGTTGGCTGTTGCAAGAAGAGTTTGTACTTTGTAATCACCCAAAATGAGGGCCTGTAGCTCAGCTGGGAGAGCGCTTGCATGGCATGTAAGAGGTCGCCCGTTCAATCCGGGTCAGGTCCACCAAATATCTTTCGGCCTAGTTTTAAAAATTAGGTAAAACACTCAAAGCAAACACTTCACCAGAAGAATCAGACTGTGATACTACAAATCACTCGCCGTTAAGAGTTTGAATAGTAGGACTGCTAATGATTGTTACGGGAGCTATTAGATCTCAGGCACGTGTCTTGAAATGACCTAATAGCAACGAGGTCATTTATGATTAAATCAAAATTAGTAGGCTTAGTCGTGTTAGTAGTATTGACAGTTGTTAGGCCTATTTGGGCCGAGCAGGCCAGTGATAAAGCTTCATTAACTAATATCAAAAATGTTCTAGCAACAAATGTCATCAAAAATAAAATGAGTTTGGATAAGCTGACAGTGCCAGGATCAAACCGATTTTACCGGGCTCATGTCTCAAAAGAGAACACTGTTGAAGTGAAAAAATTGGCCAGTGAAATTTTAGATGGACTTAATTGGCTAAAACCAAATCTTGAAAAATATTTATCAATGTATCGTCTTGGAAGTTTGAAAAGCGATGAAGCCGCAAGCCTTGAAAATATTTTGTCTGTTTATAATAGCTTTATAAAACAAGATGGCCGAACCCAACTTGTATTTGATGACGAGAATTTCTTAGGTGCCTACGGATCATCGACTCAAATTTTTAAAATCAAAGATTTCCAAATCGAAGTTACTGGATTTGATTTTACAATTGGCTTTCGAGCTGAATGCCGGGAAGCTTATGGTGAAGGAATCATTGCTTATAAAAATCCTACAACAGGTGCAATTGTTTGGGAATCCTCATTTAAAAGTGCAATAGCCGTCATTGGAAATGATGAAAATGGAAATCCAGTCGTTAAATCTGTCTTCAAAGGTGGAGTTTCATCTGCTTATAACCCAGTGGCTCAGCGTTGGGAGCCAACCCCTGGTGGTTATAAAACACCTTCTGCATCTGTGTGGAATCCCAACACTGGAGCTGTTGATTCTCGAACTGGTGGTTACAACACAGGAGTGGGTGGAGTCTACAATCCTATTAGAAAAAACATTGAATGGAGTTCTGCTTATAAGACAGCAGTGACGGGCTATTTTGATGAGAATCTTAATAAAGTGGTTTGGGTAAAAGCCTATAAGTCAGGCCTCGCCTGTGTAAGCCGATCACGTTCGGGAGTCTATACATTTTCCAGTAGTTTCTATGGTGGTGAACTGGATGATGAAGAGGATTAAATTTTTAACTGACCTTTTTCAAAAGCCTGTTGGCTTCCACATTGGTCAGGTACTCTTTCACAAACTGCAGATCATCAACGGAGTTAGTATTCCCAACCAAAGCTTTGACCGCACGAACACCAGAGTTAATTTTTCTTAAGCTAAAGCCTTCGTTGACCACATCTTTAAATTTTGTTTCGAAATAATCTATTTGGATGGGCTTTTCGATAACATCTTGAGCCCCTAACCTGAGTGCAGAAATCACATGCTCTTTTTTCACATCCCCTGAGATCATAACAAAGGGGACATTGAGTTTCATGCGCCTACAGTGTTCAAGAAGTTTAATTCCACTGCCACCACCTAAGGAAATATCACATAAGACAGCGTCGATATCTTGAGTCTTTATGATCGTGAAGGCTTCATTTTCAGAGTTGGCGACTAGGGGTGAGTAGAATAATGATAATACTTCGGAATAGGCTTGAGACACAGCAAGATCATCTTCTACGATAAGCACTTTGCGACTTCTTGGCATGTACGAACCCTCCGTACAAGCTTCTTTTCGGATGTTACTGGAATTGTATAAAGACTGTGGTGGTAACAAAATAATTAAAGTTTCTTTACTACTTTTAAAGACTTATCGGTTCGTAGGTTCAGACGTTTTTTGAGAATTTTTCCTGTTTCACTTGTAATGAAAATGTTTCCCGATTGCCTAGCGCTAAGACGATTTATCTGCACTTAGCTTGAACGGCTAATATTTAAAACTGAGCACGATTATTGCTTCATCTAAATTAGACCGCTTTTCAAAAGGAATATTTATGTTTTTGCGACAACTCCAATTAGGCCTCCTAACAACTTTGTTTTTTGCACAAGCTTGGGCTTCAACGGAAAAAATCATTTTAACTGCTAATGAAATTAATGTAACCCAAGAAAATAAAAACTTCTTTAATAAGATCGTTGGGGGACTAAAATCTGATTTATATAAAGTCAGAGCCCAGAATTTTTCGTCTTTTAATCTGGATCTTCAAACCTTTATACACTTTCGCAGAAGTCCTGTGCCCGGTTTGAATCACAAAGAAACTTTCAGCCTGGCCAGTGATGGAAATCAGATTATTCACGGAGTTCCAGTTTGGCCCATTCAAGGAAACATTGTTTACCACCTTGATGAATCATTTCGTTTCGAAAATCAATCGGTGCAATTAAGACCGATCCCGGGTGTTTTTTATTTACTTGAAAGCGAGCAGGGACATTCGGAGCGAATGAATCGATGGGGAAAGCTTAAGGAAAAGCTCAGTTATACAGACTATGCTAGGGCGAGTGGTAAAATTGTTGGAGTTGTTCAGATGGATTTAACTAGAATTTCAATCGAGTTTTATCAACTAAATCCAGACACCAATGAGATGATCTCTGCCGGGGTTGCAACAGGCGCAGCTGTAGTTCGTTAACCCCCTTAACCTTTTTGGCCGCACCAAATTGTCACTTGTGTCTAAATTCTTGTCAATTTTGAAGCTTATTCACAGTGGCATGGCTTGCAAGGAACACTTTGGAATTTTAACTAACCCAAAGGAGTACTACTATGAAATCGTTAATTTTAGCTGCTTTATCTGTGATCGCAATTTCAACACCTGCCATGGCTGAAGATTCAGCTTGTTTGCTCACTGTTAAAAATAGTCTTGTGTCGTTGGAAGACAGTGCAGGTCTTCGTGAAGTTCGATTGCAAACCATCAGTCAAGATATCACTGGTTCCACAGATACCATCACAATCATGTCAACCCGAGCTGAAGGTTTAGGTAATAAACTTTTTATCGTGGATGTTGTTAACCGTGAAGTGGGTGAGAACAAAGAAACCATCTGCGAGATCACAAACCTTCGCACTTATATCGAGAAAAACTAATGAGCTCGTTGACTCACATACTTTTAATTTTAGCAGTTTCAATTTCAACTTTTGCTGAAACTAAGCTTAGTCTTGTTCGGCAAATTGATGAATCCACCAAGCTATTACAAAGCTATGAGAGTCAGCCTCAAGTGTTAGAATCCGAGTTTCGAAAGGTCTATGAGTTTTTAAGAGCCGTAGACCCCAAAGCTTACGATATCCAAGAGATCAAAAAAGAAGCCTTTTCAATTAATAAGAATTTAGCTCAGTTAAGAAATCAACTTCGTGATCAAGTGGCCCTTTGGAAAGCAAAAGGCCCGTTGACGCCTGAGTTTGAAAAAGAGCTTCGTGGTGTTATGAGAGCGTCTCATTATTTAACTGATTACGTGTCAGAAATTTCTGGCCTCGAATCTTTACCGATGAGGTATGAAGATTTTAAATCAGGCGATGTAATTCTGATGCGTGGTGGATCATCCATCAGTGCTGCCATTGCAAGAATTGCCGATTTCAAATCTTTGTTCAGTCACGTGGCCATCGTTTACGTGCACCCCACAACAAAAGAAAAATTTCTGATTGAAGCTTTAATCGAATCGGGTGTGATTATCAGCTCACTAAAAAAGAATCTTGAAAAAATGCCGGCTCGAATGACAGTCTTAAGATCTTTAGACCAAAAGTTAGCAGAAAACGCAGCTCAAATTGGCTATGACCTTGTTACTGAAACTTTAAAAAATAAAAAACCATTACTTTATGATTTCACAATGTCTTTGCATCGACCTGATTTTAACAACTTGAGTGAAGAAAAGTTTTTTTGCTCGAAAGTGATTTCTTGGTTATTTGACTTAGCTTCTAATGGTCACTTTCAGCTTCCTTTTTTACCAAGCCGCATGACTCAAGAAAACCGTAATTTTTTACAAAGATTAAACATCAGTGATAATACTCAAGAAATGTTTGCACCAGGAGATATGGAATTTGAACCCACAGTAAGATTTAAAGTGATATCCGAGTACCGTGATATCAAGCGAACAGCTGCATCAAGATTGGATGATCTTATATTTGATAAAGTCTTTGAATGGATGGAGAGAGACGGTCTAACTTTTGATGAGCCTAAACTATTAAAAACTTTAGGTGCTGTAGCTTACCAGGCCTCTCATGTGTCCCTAATTAGTAAAGCGGCTGTGGCTAACGGTGTGGCTTTAGCTCCGCATATACCAGCCCAAGTGATTACAACTGTGCTGATGCTTGTGATGACACGAAATAAGATTATCAAAGCTATTACGCCTGGAATGGAAGAGTATTTGAAAACCACTGGAATGGCTGCACCACCTAAGGTCGTGTATAACTTGCTAGAAAAGTTTTACAGCTCACAGACGCAGGCTTTAAAGTTTTTAGCGAAGCCTTCAGCAGTTGATTGCAAAAAAGCCGTCGTGCAAAACTAGCCTTGAGGTGAGGTGCGAATGATTTCATAATGGAATCATGATCCCTTGGATGCTTTCTCTGCTATTATTCAGTCCTCAAGCTTATTCTGCCAGTTGCAAACCTGAAGACATTATCCTGCGCACTTGTAAGTTTTTTTATGATAATCCAACAGTTAAAGAATTTAAAACCTCAGAAGGTGCCATAGTTAAAAACCCCGCTTTTCAATTACCTGTTGATCCAAATGCTAAGACTCAAGAACTATCAGCAGGCTATGGTTATGGTGCAAGTTTCAGTGCGGAAGCCATGGGACAAATTGCTGACAATGAAATTCTTTTTCAAATCGAAGTTGAAAATTTACTTAAAAAAACAAAAGTGGGCCGGTGGCCATTAAGAAATCAAAAGTTTTTACATAGTTCTTTTGCTATTGGTAATTTGCTAGCTGAACTTAATCCAGATGATGAGTTGTTTGATTTCAATCGGAATGGGTTTTCCATGCCTTATCCTTTTGGTAAAGTCGGAGCACCAGTTAAGGTCTACAGTTCAACAGAAATTCAACAATTGGCTTTGGAATTGGGGCCTCATAACATTGAAAAATTGAAGCAAGCCCACATGCAACTCACGGAAAAAAATGAGAAACTAGGTAAAGGGCAGCCATCACAACCAGCACCAGTTCTGGTGCAAACGGCGGCTCCTGAGCTATCAACACAAAATCTTCCTGATTCTTTAACAAATAAAAATCGCCAAACAAAACTTTTTAATTATGCCAAAGATAAACTCAAAGAAATGATTATAAGAGGTCGTAAGGTTTCAGATCTCACCGAGGCTGATCAAAATCTTTTAAGTCGGCTTGATAGTGTCGAGTTAGGAGACCCTAAGCTTTTGGGTGACAGGCTTTTAGCCTGTGCACAGGAAGCACCCAACGCTGCCTTTCATCCGATCAGTAATAAGGTTTACTTGTGTCCAGGAATACTTCGCATGTCAGATGCGATGCTTGCACAAGTGATTGGTCACGAGCTTGGCCACTCCATCGACCCCTGCGGATCCAGCTGTGAGCATTTCAAAGTGAACCCGAGTGTGGTGAATCAATTTGTTGAGAATGAAGAAAATAAGAAGAACAAAGACCTTTTTGAAACTGCAGAAGTTATAAAAAACACGCAAGCGAAGTATTCTAATATGCCACCCGTGATGAAAAGATCAGGTGTTTTTCAAGAGCTGATGGATCAGGGCATGATCCAGCCATTGAAGCCGATCTTGAAGCCCGAAGAGCACCCTTTAAAAAATATTAATAAATGTTTAATTGATAAAGAAAATTTTGATGACATCTCAGATGTGGAAATTGAGGCCAAGGTTCAAACCATGGTGAGCCAAGCAAAAAGAGCCAATCAAAAAGTGAGTGCGACAGAGATGGAAGCTGCCATTCAAGAGCTCAAATCCGTCGCCAGCTGTCATGGGATCGGATCAAAAGTCAGTGAAATGAATGAAGTCATGTCTGATGTGGGAGGTGCTTACGTATTATCTTCTTACTTGAAAGACAATCCACCCAAGACAGAAATTGATGCCATTGCAAGCTCTGGTTTATGGTTTGAAAATACATGCGGAATGGACTTAGCGCCCAAAGGTAATCCTTTATTGACTATCCATCCCACTGGCTTAAGAAGATTAAATGGCGTCGTTCTTAACTTTCCGGGTGTTTTAAAAAATTTCCCTGGTTGCGATTCAAGCTCACCCACGAGTTCTTGTTTTACAGCGTTTGAGTACCTGAACCAAAAACAAAAACCTATGACGACAGAAGGGGTGCAAAAATGAGAATAATTATTCTAAGCTTATTTTTTGTATCAAACCTGGCTTTTGGAAAAGTAAATGATGAAATCACTTTCACCATTGGCTATCACTCGAAAGAAAGCTTAAGCCTTAAAAGTTATAGTGCAAAATCAGGTGGTGGATTTGCCATGATCAAGGCTTTCGATAATAAAGCTCGGTTTCAAAAATTAACGAAGAAAGAGTATGATCGAAAATACCTTTTGATGAAAAAGTGGGTCACAGACCTAGGTCCTTATAAAATTTCTAGCCAAAATCAATGTTTTGAAACCATTCAATTTAAATCTCTTGATGATACAAAATTCTACTGCTGGGATCATGCCGAGCCAAAATTGAAAAATAAGTTCATTGGTTTTTGGAAAGCTCACATTTAACTTTACCGGGTATTTGCCGATGAGGCGTCATGCCTGCACAACATCTACTATTCACATTTTGGCTGATTCCTTTAATTGCAGCAGTGACTTATTTAGGTGGTCTTCATCAGCCCTTGTTTTCAGCCCCTCAATCAAAGACCACACTTGCTAGCTCACATAGGGAGTTTACACAAAAAGGGCCTAGGGTCGCTCATGTGTTGTCAGAAAAGTGTGGATGCTCGGGTCGCGTGGCCAATCACTTAGAATCCCGTGAGGCTTTATCTGGTGCACAGGAAATCATTTTCCAAGTGGACCAAAGGCTTTCAAACGCAGAGCAATTGGAAAAAAAAGGCTTTAAACTGCTTATCATTTCCAGTGAAGAGCTATCCAATCAATGGGGAATCGATGCCCTTCCTTTAATGCAAGCTCAAGTGGGTGATTTGAGCTATTCAGGTGGCTATCAAAGTTATAAATCTGAAACCTATCAAGACGCCTTCATCATCCAAAATTTAAAAAATAATTTTGAGCTTCCAGAAATTTTTAATTCCACCGGTTTGTTGGCTTATAAGTAGACAGACCAAGGCCACACCCAAAGTAGAAAGCACTGGAAACCAAAGCCTGCCTGCGATCGAGAATCCAATGGGTAACATCAGGTTAGCTGCATAAAATTTCAATGGAAATTAATTTTCTTTCCAAGCTTCAGGCATTTTTAAACCTTTAAGCTCAAAGACACCTAAAATTAAAAGTCCTGTAAAAACCCAGCCGAATAGATTTTTAAGTGGCATTTTCAAAAACTGTGAGGCGGGTTCTTCCCAAATCCAAAATGATGTCAGGTGGCTCATGGCGGGGTCCAATGACAGATCCCAGGCCACCAAAAGAAAGGATCCCAATAAAGTTTTAGAAAATAGCCATGTTTTGGGACCTAGTATTTGCTCTGCAATTAAATAACTTGGCAAAGCCATAAAAAACCAACTGAGAGGAATAAGATAGGGGACTTCACCGGCAATCTTCCATCCCAACAAAGAAGAGTAAGAGTATTTCCCGAATGGAATTCCGTAGGTGGTGCCGCCGTATTCCATGATGAAGCTGATAATCACAGAGGAAATTAAATAAAAGTACCACTTTTTCCCAATGTCTTTGTGGCATTTGACAGCCATTAAAACAAATCCAACAAAAATTTGTAATTGAGCAAACAATGGAAAGGATATGGCAAAAATGGGAGGAGCCCATTCAAACTTAGCTAGCAACTGGGGATTGAGGACAAAGGTGGCATAGCCAAAAATAGAAATAAGATTGATTAAAACTAAAAAAATCATGTGTGGCAAATTAACTTGAGAACGGTTGCCCGATCAACTCTTATCTTGATAGATTGTAATCATGGGAATCACAGTGGCTTTCACAATCTTAATGACATGGTCCGCTGTTCTGATCACTGCCTTGACCCAAGTTCAGCTGAATACATGGCCTGAGGCCATTTCTTATTTATGGCTTATCTTGTTGATTCAATTTTTATACATGGGTCTTTTCATCACTGTGCATGATGCTTGTCATGGTTCGGTGGCACCTGATCAACCCCGAATTAATCTGTGGGTAGGGCGAATTTTTTCAGTGCTCTATGCAGGGTTTAGTTTTGATCGATTAAAATTAAAACACCATCAGCATCATCAGTTTTCAGGAACTTTTCAAGATCCTGACTTCCACCCAGAAAATCAACCCTCCTTTTTTCCGTGGCTTATTAATTTTTTTAAACAATACGTCAGCCTGTGGCAAATTTTATTGATGAGTTTATTTGCACAGATTTTATTTCATGTCTTTCATTTACCAGAAATCAATGTTTTTACATTTTGGGTGTTACCCTCAGTTTTAAGCAGTCTTCAGCTTTTTTATTTTGGCACTTACTTGCCTCATAAAAAAAATCAGAATCAAGATTTCCAAGACCATCATCGAACCAGAAATAAATCCTTACCAAAGGCCTGGTCGTTTTTAAGTTGTTATCACTTCGGTGCCTTTCATCATAATCACCACAGATCTCCTGGTACACCTTGGTACCAGTTGCCTGGTAGAATTAAAACTCTCTAATGTAAATGAACTTTACAAATTTTGACTTCAATTGTCTTCTGAAAGACTGATGCAAACTATTTCCATGGACTTACAAAATCGCTACAAAGAAGAATGGGTCGACGTTTATCGATTTATATTAATCACCACGGGAATTATTTTAGGAATATTTTCTGCCACGTTTCTTTATTTACAAGCTTGGTTGGCTTTTTCTGTCATAGCCATTGGGTTTGGAATAATAAATCCATTGTGCTGGATTTTAGCAAAAAATAAAAATCCTGTTTTGGGCCGAGTTCTTTTTGTGACCAGCTGCAATCTTTATATATTACTGGGAAGTATTGCTTGTGATAATGCCATTCAGGTTCAATTTTTCTTTATTGCAACTTCAATCACATCCATTATTTTATTTGAAAAAAAAGAAATCAAGTGGACTTACATATCTGTGGCTTTGATTATTATTTTTTGGTTTCTCACTCAAATCAGAGCCAGTCGGTTGATTCCTGAATCCTATATTGCGAAGGGGTTACCCCTGTTTGAACTTCAAGCTCTTAGTTTCACCGGAGCTGTGGTTTTATCAGTGCTTTATTTGTATTTTCACCTGGAATCCATTCGTAAGTACTATAATCAGATTCATCAATCCACGTTAGACGTGCATCAACAAAAAAATAAAGCTTTAGATTTATTAACTAACATTGCGAACAACGTACCGGGAGTTGTGTACCAATACCGCCTTAGTCCTGATGGAAAATTTAGCTTTCCTTACTCAAGCATGGGAACTCAACAAATTTATCGACTATCACCAAAGGATTTAGAAAATGATCCGGATCTCATTTCTAAGATTCTACACCCGGATGATTTTGAAAGAATCCACAATTCTGTGCAACAATCAGCGGCCACTCTTGAAACTTGGAAGTGTGATTTTCGAGTGCAATTTTTTGACGGTGAAATTCAGTGGCGCCGAGGTATTGCACACCCTAAAAAAGAATCTGATGGATCCATACTTTGGCATGGTTTAGTCATGGATATTACCCATGAAAAAAGTATGGAGCTGGATTTAGAGCAATCCAAAAAAATGACTCAACAGGCAGCTAGGCTTGCATCACTTGGTGAAATTGCAGGTGGTATTGCTCACGAAATTAATACGCCCCTGATGATTATCACCAGCAAGTCGGCCTTGATTGAAAGGTTTTTGAATCAAAGTTCACCCAATGTGGATAAAGCCAAAGTGGAACTTGAAAAAGTCAAACAAACCACCTTTCGAATTGCAAGTATTGTCAGAGGTCTTTTGACCTTTGCAAGGGGAGGCTCGGCTCAGGGCTTTGTCAATGTGGATGTGGATCAATTACTCAATGATGTGCTGTTACTATCCAGTGAAAAATCCAAGACCCATTCTGTTGTTTTGAAATTTCAAATGGAGGCCAGCTTTCAGGTTTTTGGAAATGCAGTGCAGCTTTCTCAGGTTTTAATCAATTTAATTAATAATTCTATTGATGCCATCAAACATCTATCAGAGAAATGGGTGGTGGTGGAGGTCTCTTCTGTGTCCCTAACTCATATTCGTTTTTCTGTGACAGATTCAGGTTTAGGACTCACCACTGAGCAAGTGGATCGTTTGATGCAACCCTTTTTTACCACAAAAGAAGTGGGACAGGGGACGGGGCTGGGCTTAAGCATTTCAAAGGGTTTAGTGGAATCTCACGGATCCACTCTTGTTTATAATGAAACTTCAAAAAACACTTGTTTTTATTTTGAGCTTAAAAAAGTATGAACCTTGCTGAATACCAATTAAAAAAGCAAAAAGATTTAGAATCACAAAAAAAGTACAGACCCCTTTGCACTAAGTGCTTTCAGCATGGTGATAATTGTTATTGCAAACATATCGATAGCTTTGATCCCTTCATTCAGTTCGTGATCTTGATTCATCCCATTGAAGTGAAGCGTAAAGTGGCCAGTGGACGAATGACCCACCTCTGTTTAAAAAATTCTGAAATTATTAAAGGTGAAGATTTTTCTTTTCATCCCAAGGTGAATGATCTTTTAGATGACCCTACTAATCAGTGTTTTATTCTGTATCCGGGTCGAACTTCTATTGCTATTTCTGACCATTCCGGTTCAGACTTACTTACAAAAACTAAAAACACAGTTATTTTTGTGATTGATGGAACTTGGGCCACCGCTAGAAAAACCATGCGGCTCAGTCAAAATTTAAGATCAGTACCGCAAATTTGTTTTACTCCTAAAAAATTATCAGAATTTAAAGTCAGAAAACAACCCAAGCCCCATTGTTTATCCACCATTGAGGCCGTCCACCACACCATTGAACTTCTTAGCCCTCATAAAGGCTTTGATGTTAATAGTCGTAAGCATGATCATCTTTTGAAAGTTTTTAGTACAGTCGTCAATAAGCAGCTGGATTATGTTTTAAATCCAAGGCCTGGAAGTTATCGTCAGCCCCGATTCGTCAGTTCACTTAAAATGTCCCAACCAAATTTTTCGATCTTAGAATCGCCGAATCCATAAACATTTTTAAGTTCGACTAAGTTTTTTGGTCTTTTTATGCATAAATCCTTTAAGGATTTATCACTTAAGATCACAAAAGCGGGTTGATCCCACTCTTTTGCTTTTTGTAATCGCCAAGCTTTCAATGTTTGAAATTGCTGAAGTTGTTCTTCGTTCAGCTCTATGTTTTCTTTTTTAGATTTCAATTTTGTTTTCAACATTTGAATCAAATGGGGTTTGTGAATTTTAAGAATTGATTTTGGATCACAGGAGTCACAATGGCCACATTTGGTAATTCTTTGTGCATCTTTGTAGTAAGCTAAAATTTCAGCGTGCCTGCATTCTCCGCCCTCTGCATAGCTGACAAGGGCTTCTAAATTTCGCCACCTGGAATCTTTAATTTTTTTAGGTGCATCGGAATTCATGATAAAGTAATTCTGTAGTCCTTTATCAGCTTTTGTATAAAGTAGCAGGCAAGTGGATGGTTTTTGGTCGCGGCCGGCGCGGCCCATTTCTTGATAAAGTGAATCGATATTGGCTGGCAATTGAAAGTGAATCACAAGTCTGACATCCGGTTGATCGATTCCCATACCAAAGGCATTGGTGGCCACCAGTATTCTTAGGTCTCCGGTGGCGTACTGAGTTTGAATTTCGCTTCTTGCTAACGGGCTAAGGCCTGCATGATAAAAACCCACATCTTTAAACTTTTTAGCAATATTTTCTGCTATTTTTTCAGACTGCTTCCGGGTTCCACAATAAATGATAATGCGCCCTTTGGGATTTTTACCAATAGCTTCATGAACGAAGCTTAGTTTTTCTTCTTCGCCCGCACAGGTTTCAACTTGGTAGTACAAATTATCCCTATAAAACCCATGCACATTGATATCAGGGTTTTTTAATTTTAAACTTTTTGCAATATCATCAAGTACCAATGGAGTCGCGGAAGCCGTCAGCGCTAGTATGGGAACATCAGGTCTTAAATTTTTTAAGCTTGAGAGCATTTGGTACTCTTCCCTGAAATCATGACCCCATTGGGATACGCAGTGAGCTTCATCGATGGCAAACAAAGCTATTTTTTGTTTTTGAATCCAATTTTTAAAGCCTTCTTTTTCAGCTCGCTCGGGAGACATGTATAAAAGGTAAGCTCCCCCTTTTTGTACAGCTCGAAAGATTTCTAATTTATCAGAATCACTTTGTCCCGAGTGCAGGCATCCGGCTGGTAGGCCTAATTTTTTTAAATTCATGACCTGATCTTTCATCAGGGCAATCAACGGAGAGATGACAACAACAAGTTCGTTATTCACAAGGGCTGGTAATTGATAACATAAAGATTTTCCACCGCCTGTGGGTAAAACAGCGAGTACATCTTTTTTATTTAAAATAGACTGCAAAATTTCCATTTGCCCCGTTCGAAAATGGGTCATTTGAAAATGTTTTTTTAGGGTCTGATGAAGCAGGGTTTGGTTCATTTGAGACCCACATCTTTCATCTCACCTTTAATGCCCCAGAGTTGAGAGAGTAACTTTGGAGCGTGGGACGAGATCCAGGTCAGAACTAGAAATTTGAAAGTGCGTCCTGCTAGCATTACAAAAAACAAGGGAATCATGGGAGTAGAGGCCAGTGCTGCTAAAATGATGGCAGGATGTTGGATAACGGGTGTGGCAGAAACAAACAGGACAAGCAGAAGTCCGTACTGATCAAAAAAGTTCAATGTCCAGATCCAACTTTGTGTTTCTTGGATGTGAGGGAAGAAATAAAGAATCATTTCCATACCGTAAGTATCGACGAATAGGGCTAAGAAAATCGCACCCACCGTAGAGCCCACAGCTGTCATCAGGGCAAAAGAAAGCCATCGATGGGGATTGAGTAGGGTGCTTGAGATGACAATTCCATCGGTTGGTACGATGAGTAAAAAACTATCAAGTGCGGCCAGTAAGCCCACAACCGGTGGGTACCAGTTTTTATCAGAGAATTTTTGAAGTTTGCGGTACCAATTGGAAATCCATTTCATTTTTTTGACATTAGCTGATAGCCTTTTTGCATGCAAAGTCTGTTTTACGGTTCTGGTTTTCTCATATCAGCGTTAACTTTATGGGGTTTTTACTTAGGTGAAGCCTGGACATTCACAGGATTTTTTATTTTGTTTGGCGTGGTCTCTGGACTTGATCTTTTAAAGCCGAATTTTAAAATACAAGCTTCATTAACAAAATCTCCACTTTCAGATTTTTGGCTTTTAATAAGTCCAATTTATCTTACTTTTTCGTTGTTCTACTCGGGCTATTTGTTTCTTCATTCCACATCCACGGTGGAAAAATGGGGCCTTGTACTATCAGAAGGAACTTTGCTAGGGGCCCTGGGTATCACCATCGCTCACGAACTGATCCATCGTTCAGAAAAGTGGCAAAGAGCACTGGGAGTTTGGAATTTGCAGCTTGTGCATTTTGGTCATTGGGGTGTGGAGCATGTGTTTGGACATCACAAAAATGTCGCCACACCATTAGATTCTGCAACGGCTAGGCTCAATCAAAATCTTTATCAGTTTTGGATTCAAAATTATTTTGGAGGCTTTAAAAGTGCTTGGGAATTTGAAGCTCAAAGGTCTAAAAGTTTATGGCAAAACCGAATCATTCATTATCTCACTTTTTCCGTTGTGCTAATAGCGGCTGTTTTTTTCATGGGCTCTTATCAAGCTCTGTTTTTTTGGTTTTTTGTTTCTTTCGTAGCCACAGTTTTACTTTTAAGTGTGGACTACATCGAACATTATGGTCTGCTTAGACAGCAAAAAGAAAACGGACTCTATGAGCCCGTCAAACCTCAGCATTCATGGGACTCGGGAAGCTTTTTCACCAATGTGATTTTATTGAATTTAGGTCTTCATACCCATCATCATTTAAAAGCTCGCCTACCATTTCAACAGTTGCAAGCGAATCCCGAATCAAGACAAATGCCCTATGGCTATTCAGTGATGGTAGCTTTAGCTTTTGTTCCACCGCTCTATTTTAAACTTATGAACCCAAAAATTTTAAACACTGAAACGAGGTCTTTATGAAAAAAATAATTCACACCGATTCTGCGCCAAAAGCTGTGGGGCCCTATTCACAGGCAGTGGATATTGGTCAATTTGTGTTTTGCTCGGGGCAAATTGCCATTGATCCTGCAAGCAATGAGGTTCTTAAAGTGGATGTAGTTCAACAGACCAAGCAAGTGATGAAAAATATTGAAGCGGTTTTAAAAGCCAGTGACCTTCATTTCTCTCATATTATTAAGACCACTATTTTTTTAACGGATATGAACGATTTTGCTAAGGTCAATGAAGTTTACTCTTCTTTTTTAACGGCTCCGTTTCCAGCACGAAGTACAGTGGCGGTTTCAGGTTTGCCAAAAGGTGTGAATGTCGAAATCGAAGTTACCGCAGCTCGAGTCTGAAAAAGATCCACTGCTGTTTAAAAAAATTCTGATTCGCTTTGCCTTGGTTATTTTAATCCTGGGCCTGACGTTCAGATATGTTCGCGAGTGGCAACTTGTGCATGGTGAAATAGGGACTTTACCGGGTCAATTACTCACCGCTGACTGCGGTGTGGTTTTAACGGGCAGTATCGGCCGAGTCCGAGAAGGTTTTGATCTACTTGAACAAGGGCAGATCCAAAATCTGATTATTTCAGGGGTGAACCCACAAAATAATATCAGAGACCTTTTACCCATTTGGCCCTACTACAAAAAAGCTCAGGAAAATTTTGTATTTTTAGAAAAAAGATCCGAGACCACCTACGGCAATGCTGTGCAAAGTGCCCACTACGTTCAAGCCTTGAAGTGCAGGGACGTGGTGCTTATTACATCGGAACTGCATATGTTTAGATCCTATCAAACCTTTCGTCCAGTGTATCCCATGGGCGTTGTTATTTGGAAGCATCCTGTGATCGCTCCTCGTGGTTACTTTTCCTTTTTTGATAGCTCATTAGAAGTTTTTAAGTCCCTATTTTATCGACCTTGGGCTTATTGATCTCTTAGCCTTAAATCCCGACAAGAAACCTATGATAAAAGTGGTTCAAACATTGGATCAATTGGGTCGCACCCTAGTGATGCAATTCATTTACACATGGCAGATTTTGTCCATGGTGTATTTAAGTTGCCGAGCTACTTTTTTAGATCAAGCTCAAGGTCTTCGCACCATCATCGGTGTGCTATCAGCGCAAGTTTACTTCACTGGATTTCAAGCTCTTCCACTTATTTCTATTCTTTCTTTAGCCACTGGTGGCTTACTCATTTTACAAGCCATGAGCAATTTAACTTTGCTTGGTGGCAGTCAAGTCATTGGCTCTTTTTTGATTGCAGTTTTTGTTCGTGAAGTCGCACCTCTGTTAACGGCCTTAGTTGTGATCGCAAGAAGTGGAACAGCCGTGGCCTCGGAGCTTGGAAATATGCGGGCCAACCGCGAAATTGATGCTCTTGAAAGCATGGGAATTAATCCTTTAAGTTTTATTGTTTTTCCAAGACTTGTGGGTGGAATTTTAAGTGTGGTGGGTCTTTCCTTTTATTTTATTGCCATTGGTTTGATCGGTGGATTTTTACTAACTCAATTTTTTCATAAAATGCCCATTCAATTTTATTTTGAAAGTTTACTTAAAGCTTTCGCTAAAGAAGATGTATTTATCTTTTTAATTAAAAATACAGCCAGTGGAGTCATTATTTTTATCATCAGTTGCTACCAGGGACTGAGTGTTAAAAGAAGTCCTCACGAAGTTCCTCAAGTGACCACTCAAGCCGTTGTGAAATCCATTTTGTATGTCACTTTGTTTAATTTAGCTGTCTCTGCTCTTTACTATTTAAGTCGGTTACAAGAATTGGGAGTCCTATGAATTCATCTGCATGGTCTTTAAGGTTTGAAAATGTCAGTTACTTTCACGAAGGTCAGGATCCCATTTTAGAAAATGCTGATTTTCAATTTCCAATTGATCAGGTGTGCTGGGTGAAATCAGAAGAAGGTGAAGGTAAATCCACTTTACTGCAATTGATTGCAGCTCTTGAGTTACCTAAAATTGGGGATTATTTCATTAATGATCAATCTGTGAAGGAAATGACTTTTGAAGAATTTTTACCGACCAGGCTGAAGATTGGCTACTCATTTGATTACGGTGGTTTACTTAGCAACCGAACTTTAAAAGATAATTTACTTCTGCCTTTGCTTTATCATCGACTGGTGCCAACGAAGCAGGCTTACCAAAAAGTGAACAGCTTGATTGAAATGTTTGATTTTGCAAAATTTGCGGACGAGAGACCCGCGCACGTGCCAGGACGCCTCAGAAAGCTGACCTGTTTATTAAGATCTGTGGTTCACGAGCCTGATTTGCTTGTCATGGATGATCCTTTTGTGGGCTTGGGACTGGAAACTTCAGAAAAATTTATCAGTCACCTAAAAGATCTACGAATGCAAGGTAAAGCAGGAAATATATTTCTCTCTTCCTACGACGATCAGCTCTGTCAAAAATTAAACCCAGTTATCATTCACATTGATGCAGGCCAAATTTATCAAACCATGACTGAAGTAAACAAAAAAGTAGCTAATTTATGAAAAAATTAAGACTCACTCATTACGAACGCGTAGCAGGATTGTTTATTTTAGTGGCCCTGGTGGGTGGAGTGGTCACCGTGATTTCAGCAGGGATCAAACAGGGATGGTTTTCTGATAAAGCTCATTATTATACTTTTTTTGAAAATGCCGATGGTTTACATCAAGGCACAAAGGTTTTAATGGCGGGCCTGCAAGCAGGTGCCGTAGATGATATAGAACTGGAAACCGATAATAAAATTAAAGTCAAATTTCATGTGCTTTCAAAATTTAAAAGCAAAGTGAAAAAAGATTCTGTGGCTCAGTTGGTAAGACCCTTTGTGATCGGTGAAAGATCCATGGAGCTTTCCGTCGGTAGCAAGACGGCAGAGATCCTTCCTGAAGGAGAGCTTGTTTTATCAGAGGAATCTTTAGACATTATGCAGGTTTTAGGCGGAAAAAATTTAAGTCTTTATATGAAAGACACAGGCGCCATGCTGAAGAATTTAAAAAATGTATTAGAAGCTTTTTTAAGCGAAGATCGAACAGATAAAATGGTGCAAATCTTTGATCAATTGAGTCCTTTAATTTTGAATATGAACACCATGAGTATGGAAGTGACAAAACTTTCCAGACAGGCCACAGATCAGGATCAAATGCGAGCCATGATGAAAAATGTAGTGCTTCTAACTCAAGAGCTTAATAAAACCATGCCTGCTATGACAGAGGCCATGAAGGAAATGGGACCCGAGATGCCAAAAACAGCGCGCCGGGCGGTTGAGGCTTTGAATGAGGCCACCATTTTGATCAAAGCTTTGCAAAAAAGCCTGTTGTTAAGATCCAATGTACAAGAGGTCAGACAAGAGGAAAACTCAAGGCTTCCAGCTGCAGAAAAAAACAAATAGCTTTTGCGCACTTAAAAATTCCTATGCTAGTCTTAGAACCTAGATGATTTCCTTTGAAATTTTCAAACGTTTTTTCTTTTCTTCTCGCTCGGGAGCTTTGATTAAAAGGCTCTCTTACATTTCTATGACTCAAATCAGCCTCAGTCTTTTTGCATTTGTGGTTGTGATCAGTGTGATGACAGGAATGAATGAAAGTATCACACAGCGGGTGAATTCATTGGATCCGGATTTAACCCTAGAAGTTTCACAGGTGAAATCCATCGACAGCTTAAAATCCCAGCCTGTGATTCAGCGCTTACTCGAGGATCAGTACAAAATTGATTACGCTGAAAATTCCGATGTGATCCTAAGAACTGTGGATGGACTCTACCGTGGTTTAGTGGCCAGGGGACTTTCACAAACGGCTTTTGAATCCATGATTCAAAACATGAACAAACTGGATCATAAAGCGAAACCTAACCCACTTGATATGATTGAAACATGGAAAGTGGATGAAATTCCTGGCGAGGGTGAAGCCATTATCGGTTACGACACGGCTCAGATGCTTAACATTTATGAAGGAGACTGGGTCACATTGATTCCTCCTGAAGCATTGCTACTTCCTCAAGGGGAAATTCCAGTTCTCGAGCGGGTACAAATAAAAAAAATTATTTCCACAAGACTTCAGCAAATGGACTCACAAAATATATGGTACCGATCTGGCCTGGCTTTGACTCGTTTTCAAGATTCTCCTAGTCGTCGGGTGCAAGCCACGGTGAAACTGGATGATGCTAAAAATGCGGCAAGTGTTAAAAAAAGCCTCAGCGGATTTACTGATGTGAAAGTGACCACTTGGCAGGAAAAAAACTTAGCCCTTTTTGCAGCCTTAGCCTTAGAGAAGTTTTGTATTGGCTTTATTTTATTTTTAGCAGGACTTATTTCCACTTTTTCTGTGGTGATGGCTTTATCACTGCTTATTAATCAAAAAAGAAAAGATTGGGCACTGCTTAAAACCTTGGGCTTTTCTGATAAAAGTCTAAAGACATTAATTTTAAAATTGGGTCTTTGGTTATCGGCTGTGGGTGTGGGAAGTGGTGTACTTCTAGGTCTTATATTTTCACTGTTGATTGAATATTTTCCGCCGTCTATTTTGCCGTCCATTTACTATGACTCACAGATTCCATCAAAAGTAGAACCTGTGTTTATAATCATCACGGTGGTTGTTTCCATGCTTGTCTGTTACTGGGCCTGTTTAAAGACAGTGCAATCTTTAAAAAAAATCAGACTGAATTAAACACTAACTTCAAAATCCCTAAGGGCCTGAGTCAAAGAAGTTTTCAGATCTGTGCTGGCTTTACGTTTTCCAATAATCAGTGCACATGGGACTTGAAATTCTCCGGCGGGAAACTTTTTAGCAAAACTTCCTGGGATAACAACTGAATTGGCAGGTACTCGGCCTTTCATTTCAATTGTTGTAGAACCTGAAACGTCTAAAATTTTTGTGCTGGCTGTAATAGTAACTCCTGCACCTAAGACAGCACCGGATTCGATGTGCACACCTTCCACCACGATGGATCTTGAGCCAATGAACACATCATCTTCGATCACAACGGGACTGGCCTGAACGGGTTCTAGAACTCCGCCGATACCAACGCCACCAGAAAGGTGTACGTTCTTACCAATTTGTGCGCAGGATCCGACTGTGGCCCAGGTGTCTACCATGGTGCCTGATCCCACATAGGCCCCGATATTGGTGTAAGAAGGCATCAATATCGCGCCGCTTTCGATGAAGGATCCATAGCGAGCCAGCGCCATGGGTACGACCCTGACGCCTTCGCTGCCAGTCCACTTTTTAAGCGGAATTTTATCATAAAAGCGAAAGTCATTGATTTCGATCAAGGTCATTTTTTGAATACGAAAATAAAGTAAAATGGCTTTCTTAATCCACTCTTGAACTTTTTGATCCTGAACGACGCGAATTTTTCCAGAATCCAACTGAGCCATTAAATCCAAAACAATTTGTTTTTCTTCATCAGTGATTTGCTCTAATTTTTTATCGAAACAGGTTTCAATTCTGGATTGTGGGCTCACGTTTATTTCCTTATTCTCATTTAAAGAGTTTTTAACATTTCATAAATGGCAGGTGGATGCATTTTTATCACTTGATCAATTTTTTGTCCGCGCTCGATTTCATAGGTGATCGTAGGTATATTTCTTTCAAGACCTGCATAAGTGCCTAAGCATCCTGGAGTGGGATAACCAATATCTTGATCGATGCTGTAGCCCGTGAACTTGGCTAAAACTTCGGCTTCTTTGAGGCAGTTACCGTTGACATTAATCACTGGTTTCCAAGAATGAAGGCTAAGGACCAAATGATAGTTATTTTTTAATTCTTGAACCAGAGCCTGGTTTTCAATCTCACTTAAAGGAGAAGGTCCTGGATGATAGCGCTCGGATTTAATTTCGGCTGACCAATCCTTTGTGGGTAAATTTCGGTTCAGATCCACACCACGGGAGTTTGTTCTTTGATTCATCAGACAACCATCGGGGTTGGCTTCAGGGATAATGGTGACTTGCAAAGGATAGGGGTAGTTTTCCATGAAAGAGGCAAGAATGGCTTTTGCACAAGCCACCCCTTCGATTTCATCACCGTGGATGCCACCTAAGATCAAAATTTTCTTACCTTGAGAGCCAAAATCAAAGGCTGTGATGGGAAGTCCTAGATGAGTGCGTGACAATACTCTTGTGATCATGATTAGTTTTAATTATGTCGCTTAACTATTCAAATCAAGAACTTCATTGGAATGCTCACTCTCTCGTGCAGGTGGCCAAAAAATGGAGAAATCTGAAAGAAGATTTTCCTCTGTATCTGTACTCACGAAAAATCCTTCAAGACCGCTTTCAACTTTTTCAAAAAAGCTTTCCCAAGGCACGAATTCATTTTGCAGTGAAATCCAATCACTGGCAGCCCCTTTTAAAAGAGCTTAAAAATTTAGGCTCCCACGTGGATGTGGTCAGCTTCGGTGAAGCTGAGGCCGCATTGGAAGCAGGCTTTACACCAGAGCAAATTTTATTCTCTGGTGTGGGAAAGACAAAAAAAGAACTGGAATCCGCTATCAAAATTCAAGTTTATCAAATCAATATCGAAGGTGATGATGAACTGAACCGAATCATCGAAATCGATCAGCCAGTTCGTGTCGGGCTTCGTTGGACACCAGGCCTGGATGCTAAAACACACCCTTTTATTAAAACGGGACATTTGGACACAAAATTTGGCATGTCAGAATCTGATCTTTTAGCCATGATCGAGAAAATTAAGAAGTATCCCAAAATTCAGTTGCAAGGTTTATCCATGCATTTGGGCTCACAAATTCAAGATATGCAGGATTTTAAAGCGGCTTACTTGGCGTTAAAAGACCTTGTTAATAAATGTCAGACTGATTTTAAAAATATTGATTTGGGTGGTGGGCTTGGGATTTTTTATGAATCTCAAGACTTGAATCAGGATGAAAAGCTTCTGACTGAATATAAAAAAGTGATTGATGAAGTTTTTTTTGATTCTGGTTTACAAATTTTATTTGAACCAGGTCGATTCATTAGTGCTAGGGCCGGAGGCTTACTGACGGAAGTGCAAGCCGTTAAATCCACACCTAAGAAAAAAATCATTGTGGTTGATGCAGGAATGCATCAATTGATTAGACCTGTTTTGTATGAAGCCTATCACGGAGTTTTTCCCCTTGCAGAATCTTTAAAATTAGAAAAAGCTGATGTTGTGGGTCCCATCTGTGAGTCCTCGGATTTTTTAGCCCTCGACAGGGAAGTGGGCCAAGTTCAGGTCAAAGACCTATTGTGGATTGCTGACACCGGGGCTTACGGATCCAGCATGGCATCAAGGTATAATTTAAGGCCAGAGGCCAAGGAGGTTTTCATTGAAGACATTATTTAAATCCTTACTCATTTTATCAGCTATCTTTTTCTTAGGCTGCAGGGAAGTGACTTTCCAAGGAAATTTACAAGTCAGTGATCAGTTAAAAGTGAAAAACACGGATGGGAAATTAGTAAATTTAAAATCAGGTGATTATCCAATCGACATCACAGCTTCCAAGCGTAAAGTGGTGATGAAGATCTCTAAAAACTTAGAGTTTGAATTACTATTACCTAAGAATGTGCAAATTCCAGAAAACGGCTCTGTCACTTTAAAGTCGGCTAACTCAGGTCAGCCATTTGATTTGGTAACAGAAGTGAAAACAACTTTTCAAGACTCGGAAGCTATTCGGGGTTTTGAAAATTGCACCACTGAAAGATGGGAAACTGTTTGTACACCCAATGGTTGCTTTCAAAGGTCTGTTACAGTTTGGGGTCAGCGCCGAGTTGTTTATAAAAACAGAAAAATCACTCGCGATTTAAAAGCTGAGGTTTTAGCAAAAAATTCGAGTTTGAAATTGGCTGATTCCGATGCCGTAAACTTTGAGAATCAAAGAGTTTATATCAATCAAGGCTATTGCTACTAATTACAGATTAATCAAATTCCAAGAATCACAGGTGTAGGGCTGAAGAATTTTTTCAGCCCAAATTTGAAAATGCCCCAATTGATCAGTGGTATATATTTCTACAGTCGATTTCTTTTTTTCTGTGCTTTTGCTTAAGTTAAGCTCTCTAATCATATGATAAGACAAAGCGGGTCCACTTTCGATCAGCGGCAGATCTCCCACAGCTTTTTGTAAGGAATGAATCAGTAGCGGGTAGTGGGTACAACCTAAAATCACGCACTCGACGTTTTCTTTCAATAAAGTTTGGACGTAGCGAAAGCTAATCAAGTTCGTTAATGGATCGTCGATCAGTCCTTCTTCGGCGAAAGGAACCAGTAGGGGCGAGGCCTGGGCTGTGACGATGGCTTCAGAATCGAGTTCTGAAATTTTTTTTTGGTAAGCCTGACTGTTCACGGTGGCTCGGGTGGCAAGCAGGCCAATTTTTTTGTTTTGTGTGTTTAAAAGAGCTGCTTCAGCTGTAGGGCCGATCACTGTGAAAACAGGAGTGTTTTCAAACTCTGTTTTCAAAAAATAAGCACTGGCAGAGTTGCAAGCAATCACCATCACATCGACATTTTTTGATTTTAAAAACTTTAAGTTTTGTTCGGTGTAATTTTCAATGGTAGCGGCTGATTTACTTCCGTAGGGAAGCCTTGCGGTGTCGCCCAAGTAAACAAAGTCAGCCGGTGGTAGCAGATCCAGCATGGATTTTAAAACAGTGAGCCCTCCAAGCCCTGAATCAAAAACCCCAATCCTCATGAATTCAAACCGTGAGCTCGGGATTCTCGAATGCCGTTGGATGACATTTCAATAAACCGGGCTTTTTCAGAAACTTCCGCCATGGTCTGAGCATTGATATAACTCATACCACTTCGAATACCTCCACATAGTTCACTGACCACGTCAGAAGCGTGACCTTTAATTGATACGGTCGTGCTTTCACCCTCTGGTGCCATACCTTCAGGGATTCCACCTCTCCAGGAATCTTGCGCTTTTCTAGAGGCCATTCCGCGGTAAGCTTTTCGGCCGTGAATGATTTCTCCGGGGGTTTCTAAAGTTCCACTAAGAAGACTACCCACCATCACGCAGTCCGCACCGGCGGCTAAGGCTTTCATAATATCACCAGAATTTCTTAATCCACCGTCAGCGATTACAGGAACGTTGTACTCCCTGGCCACTTCCACGCACAGTGCAATGGCTGTTAGCTGAGGCACTCCGCAACCTGTGATAATTCTTGTCGTACACATCGACCCTGGGCCAATTCCCACTTTGATGGCATCCGCACCGGCTTTGATTAATTCGTGGGCAGCATCTGGCATAGCTAAGTTTCCAGCGATCAGTTCCACAGTGGGGAAGGTGTCTTTTAGCCACTTCATCATTTCAATCATTTGCACGGAATGACCGTGGGCAATATCAATGGTTAATAAATTCACTCCGGCTTGCACCAAAGCCCGGGCCCGGTCTTTACTTTCTTCACCTACGCCCACACTTGCTGAAATCAAATCACAACCGGCCTCTTTAACTTTTAAAACCTCTTTGACTTGCTCAGGAGTGTTCATGAAGCGGTGAAGGATACCAACACCACCTTGTTTATGCATAGCAATTGCCATATCCGATTCAGTGATGGTGTCCATATTGGCGGACACAATGGGAATTTTAATTTTTTTCGTTTTGGTCAGTCTGGTTTCTAAAACAGGATCTTTGCGGGATCTGATTTCAGACTTGGAGGGGATTAATAAAACGTCATCAAAAGTAAGGCCTCGGCTGCGATTCGAGATTTCTTTCCAATTAAAAAATAAGCTCATCATTCACCTCTTTTAAAGAATTTTTAAAAACAGTAAAACTTAAAAATAAACCAATACCAATCACCAAGAAATCAAAACTGGCGGCGGCTAAACTAAAAACAGGGGTTTCCCAAATTTTTCGGTAACCATCAAAAGTAAAAAAAGACACCAGGGGAAACAAAAAAGAAAAGAAAAAAAGAATCAGAATCAATTTTCCCCAAGCATGAAAAAAGATTTTTTGTGAGTGCTTAAGGGCATCCACTTGACCAAGCGAGTATTTTTTTGAAAACAGAACCACATAGGGAACAAAAAAGTAGGCCAACCATTTTATAATTCCAGGAATAATCAATAACAGAGTCCACAAAAAGGTCGATCCCCAGGCTCTGAGGCTTTCAATCACCACAAGTTCAAAGTCTTTGCCTGATTTTTTAGCTTTCACAGTGGTCAGTAACCAAAACGCAAGAAGTAGAGGTGCTAACATATTGAGCACAACCGATAATAAAGCCACGCCCCATACCCAAGGGGGGGCACCGTCGCTGGATCTAAAAAGTTTTTCTAAAAGGTTTGTTAAAAGCTGATCTAAAAATTGATAGCTGATTAGAATAAAAAAAGCGCTGATCAGCTTTGTCGAGTGGGCTTTTATAAAGGGGAGAGGTTGATTGGACACGGGTCAGAATGTTAGCTGAAGAAAACTCAGCGGCACAAAGTAAATGCTTCGTGTCAACTGTGCACGGTCCTTGAGATTCGCGGGTATTTTGCATAAGTTGTTCGTTCACTTCAAATATGTGCCTCGGTGGCGAAACTGGTAGACGCACAGGACTTAAAATCCTGAGCTTCCTTTACAGGGGCGTGCCGGTTCAAGTCCGGCCCGAGGCACCAACTTCTCGAAAGATATCGAGAGGTTGGAAGAACACACGAACCCGCTTTTTCAAGCGGGTTTTTTAGCTTTTGAAACTCCCAATCCGCCACCTATCCGCCACTCTTTTCGCTGATCGCGAAAAACTCCTGAGCCAAAACTGCAAAAACTCCTGAGCCTTTAATCAATTTTGCGCAATGAAATAACGTTGGATTTTGGCAATGAGAATGACACAACTCCCGCTCTTTTTTCTAAGTATCCTGGAGCAAGATGCGCATATTTCATTGTCATCATGGGACTTGAATGTCCCATCAATGCTTGCAGCTCAGCTAAAGTTCCGCCATTCATGACGTAATGGCTAGCGTACGTGTGTCTCAGATCATGAATTCGGATATCTTTAACTTGAGCACGTTTACAAACCTTTTCGTGGGTCTTACGAATGCTCCTAGCAAAGTACCGAGCGCCGTTATCGTCACATATTAAAGGTTCGTTTGAACGACGAAATGACGTCTGGTTTCTGTATTCAATCAAAACTTCTGTGATTGAATCATTTAGCCCAAGCCATCGCTCTTTATTTCCCTTAACACGATTGAAAACTATTCCGGTAACTTCTTCGAACGTCTTCGCTATGTGAACACGACGTTGGCTGATATTAACGTCAGAATGATCTAAGGCTAATACTTCGCCAATACGAATTCCTAGATTAAGTGACAGGCAAGCAAATAAGTAAAAGCTTGGAGCTTCTTTTTTTGCTTCTGCTAGATAATTTAAAATCTCGTCACCAGAAGTCCAATAGTCCCATGCTTCCATAGATTCCTTTAGTTTTGGGATCACTCGCACGGGATTATGAGCGGCTTCTCCTTTTCGAAGGGCATCGTTATACATTTTATTTGCTAATGATCTGATTCGGTTTCTTGTCGCAGGACCGATCAACTCATCCGCAACTAAGCTACCTAAAAAAGCTTCCCATTCCCTGGTCGATATTTTATTCAGCTCTCGATCACCAAATTGTGGAATGATATAAAGCCTCAGTCTTGTCTCGTCCATAGACCAAGAACTTACTGGTTTACCATTGGCTTTACGCTCATCGAGCCATTCTTTCGCATAATTCTTAATCGTAATTACTGAACTCACTCGCCCAAGACCACCTTCAACTAGCTCTTTCTCTCGTTTCTTCTCGAGATACCATCTTTCGCTGTCAGACTTTCGTGAAAAAACTTTTTCGGTTTTTTCACCATTAATCCGTATCGATTTTCTATAGAAAACCGTGCCGTCCTGTCTGGAATAACTTTTTTGTATAATTTTTTTTGACATGACTACCTCTCAAACTTCATAGCTTGAGCAGTTAGCCATTTATCCAAAGTTCCTTTTTTGATTCTTTTTAATCGGCCTCCAATGGGTTGAGTTTCGATTCGGCCTGTTTGCATAAGTTCATAAATGAATTTCACACTGACATCCAAATATCGAGCCGCATTTTTTGGCGACAAGAAAACTTCAACCTCTTTCAGAGGGTCACGATTACCAATTTCTCCACCTATTTTATTTTGAAAGAGCGAGAGTGAATTTTTATTCACTCTTTTATCTTTTAATTTCACCATACCCCCTCTGAAAAATCAATCTTCGTCGTTAGATGTCACAGGAATTTCACTTTGCAAATCTTCGAAACGAATTCGTTCGTTTTGAAGATTCTCCTCTGAAGTTGGTTTATTTTTTTCTTTTCTTGAAGTCTTCTTTCTCTCGAGCGTCGGCTTAAGGGGCTTGCCTTGAGCGGCTAAATCAATAACCGATAGCTCAACACTCCGAAGTTCAATTTGAAGATCAGCTACAAGCTTTTGATCATGATTCTGGAGCGCTTCTTTAATTCGGGGTGCAATCCAGTTGATATGCTTGATGGGGTCATAGTGATCGGTTCGAAGCTGATGAAGTTCCTTGGGGCTCAAGTCTAACTTATGATCTCTGATTAAGAAATTTATGAGATCTGATTTCGTAAGTGACAAAAACCCTTTTGAAGACTCATGAAGTTGTTTAAGCCAAGCCATCACCTTGTCAGATTCTTGACCCCCAAGAGTCACGCGCTCGATATTTTTTGGTTGTTTAACTTTTTTCTCTTTGAGATCAGTTACCGACTCCATGAGGTCTCCTTTTCAATTCGAAACAAATAATGTCCTTCAACCCATTCAGCGCCACCGTTTCTGATTTCGGGCGGAATCCAGATTTTTCTAACAATGGGTTTTAATAATTTAGGCGGGTCCACTTTAGAGTTTTGATTTGAAACTTTCTTGGGGCCCGTTGCACAGGCCGTGAGAATATAAATAATAGAAATCAGCAGATGATATTTCTTCATCACAGAAGTCCTTTCTTTTTTTTAATTTTTTAAAGTGCGAAGCAAATGATGATAGAGGTGAGCGAGTGAGATATAATGTGACAAGGAAGATATTTTAAGAACAGGTTTGAGGGGTAGTCAGTTGGAATTTGTTCCCGCGAGCGCGTGTGACTTAAGTCCTCTTTTTTCCTAGGACTTTTCGTGTGTCGTAATGGACCGATACCTTGGATTGTCCCTGTATATTACCCAAATATTTCCCGTAACTGTCCCCGCAGAGTCCCTGCATGTTCTCTCTGAAAGTGCCAAGCCTTTCTGACCGCTCGTTTAAAACTTGTGCATCCCAGCCGGATTTTAAGTAATCATGTAAATCCACGAACAGATGATAATTTTGAGACGTATCTTGAATGCAAGCCTTAGCACGAAGGACTAAATCCTTCACGTAAGGATCTCCGATCAGCCAATAAACTCGTGAGATTTTTTTCATCAAGTCATAAAATCTTAGGGTCGTCTCGTAAGTTGCAAGAGATTTTGCCCAAAGTTCTACTTCAAAAGCCAAGACTGATTCTTTTTCACCTGTCAGGATTCTGGTGTAGCCGTCTGGCCTGTGATCTTTAGAATTTGGCACCCAGGGCGGATAATAGTCAACTCTTCGTCTGCGCATTTCCTGCTCACCAAAATGTGTCACAATTGGAAATTGGTGCGTGGCCCATTCACCAAGTTGAAAAGCCACAACGTTTCGATCATGCCAGTGATTTTCAGATCCATAGCCCTCTTCACACAAATCTCCAAGACCAGCTCTGATTGCTTCAAATCCTTTATCCGTTAAGATCCAAGATGAGAAATTTTGCTCGAATGTATAACGAGTTTCAACAAATTTATTCCGGGCTAATCGTTCAAGTGCCTTATAGGTCGAGTACTCAGTCAGAGGCCTTCCGATGGCCTCATGAACGGTGGCGGTGGAGGCAAGTTTCCATTTCCATAAGAATTGTAGGATTTTATTGTCTCTCTCGGTAAAGACCTGGCGCTTACCACTTCTACCTAAGTTATGATTTATTTTTGACGTACTTTTTTTAATTTCCATTTTGTTACTCCACTTAAATATTTTTAACCAAAGAGGTAAGTTTGCACCTCCTCAAGTTTTGGACCAAATTTCCAAACAGCTCGGCCCTTGATATTCGGATTAATCTCAAAAGCCCTTTTGGTTCCGATTGCGGACACGCTTGAAACTTGATTAGCCATCGGAAAACAAAGAACGGCTGGTAAGTTTGCTTTTACGGTTTGATCAAAACTTGAAGCGTCAGGCTTTTGTGTCGCCACAATTAAATGCACGCCACTTGCTCGACCTTGCCGAGCAATGCGGTTGACCGAAGCTCGGGCCTTGCTGAGAGCTTCTTTATCAACTTCAGGCTCTCTTGAGTAGAGCTGGGCAATTTCGTCTATGATGATATAAGTTCTTTTTTCGTCTTGATGTCTTACGGTTTCTTGGGTCGCTATAGCTTTCTTAACTTTTTTCTTTAAGTAATCATCAAAATTTGAAGCCCCAAATTGAGATAAGACTTTAAATCGTTCTTCTAACGTCATACCAATTCTTACAAGTTCTTCCACACAGCGTTTGGTGCCATCAAAGCATTGAATATTACTTCCTAAGTTTTTCGCATGATTTCTTAAGTCAGCTGTTTCCATGCCACCTTTAAAATCAAGAAAAATAATTTTAGCGTCTGGATTATTTTTCGTTAAGACTGTTGTAACAACTTTTAAAAAGTTAGACTTTCCACCACCAGTTTGACCAGCGACTAAAATATGACCCACATCCCTCATGTTCACGTGGATGGCACCTTCAAAGGTTTCACCAATCGGGATCTCGCCATCAGCAAAAGCATCTGGGTTTTCAAGCACTGCTTTTTTCTCTAAATCCTTCATGGTGTAGACGATTTCTATTTTACTTTTGTCATTATCCTCTTGAATAATTCTAACGGCCGTCATGTTTAGAACTGCTTCCACGCGCTCGATTTGTTTTTCGAAATCAGATTTCGTGACCCCGTGAGTGATAAGTCTTAGCTTTCTAACAAACTCGTCAATTTTCACATCTTCAATCAGTGAAGGATAGCGACCGTTACATTTTAAGTTCGCGGCTTCAAAGGCATTTTTAAGTTGATTTAAAAGTCGACTTCTTTGAATCGCCCTCATGATTCCCCAGAGAAACCAGCCGGAGAGCAAGCTTGAGTAAATGAGAAAATTTCTTAAGCTTGAATTAAGGTGGTACTTTACACCAAGAGCTTTTATCAGGTCAGCATCAATACGAAAATACAGAAGTATCGCTAACGTCATACCGGCATAGCACATTTTAGCAGGTACTCGGTTATTAATAATTCCCGATACGATTTCTTCAACTGCCATTATTAAAAATCGACCTATGTTAAAAAGTATGTCACTCAGGTCTTTTTGATTTTTCTTATTTTCCAAATTCTGACTCCTCTTTTGGTTTTGGTTCATCGATTATCAGATAAAACTCAGTCCCTTTTTTAACTTCAATAATATGGGGCGAGTTCTTCATTTCATCTAGGTAAGCTTGGCTTTGATCTAGCGTTGCTTTCGAAGCCCCAGATAGGGCCGCATCCCTTGTCGATTTTTTTTGAGTTTGTCCCCAAAAATTTGAGCCGCTCGTTTCTTGAAGACCTTCAGCCATTCCACTTAGAAATCCAAAGCCAATGGCTATTCCCATTTTTTTGGTTCTCGTTCCGACGAAAGCTCCTTTCAATCCTAAAATTTTATCTGCCACATCAAAGGCTTGGGCTCGGATACTAAACGATTCTCCGGTTGGGAAAATGGCTTTTTTAAATTCGACAAAAAGCCTCTCATCTTGTGATAAGCCTTTACCAAAGAGAGTTGTTCCGACTGGCAATACAGGATCACCATCGACAAGTAGGGACGAAATAAGTTTTGCTTTCACAATTCCATTTGAAGCGCCACTTACTAAAATAGCCCTAGCCTCGCTACCAACAGGAATTTCGGAAAGATCTCGGAGATTGAAAACTTTGATTCTGCCTACAACGCCCACGCCAACACGAAGTTTAGGAATTGCGTTCGTTGTATTTTGAGAGCTCAAGATGGGAGCTTGAAGGACATGATCAGCTGCACTTAAAGTCGGGACCTGAACAGGACTACCGCGAGAATCATTTAATTCTTTTTTTCCAGAAAAGAAGAAAGTCACAATTCCAATTACAATCGCGAGGGGAAGAGCGATGATTTTAAGGGCTGCAATATTAAAGGTCTGCTTTAAACCATTCCAAGTTTTAAAATATTCATTTTGCCCCCATCTCCAGGTTTTCCCTTCTCTTTCAATTAAGACTTCACTGGGCTTTCCTTCATTCATAAAATTTCACCTCAACCTGAGAATCCTTAGGATCTTTCACAATTAGAATGTCATCGCCTTTGGAACTCACCGTAATCAGATCAAAAGCACACCTGCGCTCTTCTAAATATACGATCACGTTCGTGCGCCCTGATTTATTAAGGGCTTTTATGATAAGATCGTTCTTGATCTGCTTGAAATCAAAAATGACTTCGCCCGGTACGACTTCTTTTGGCTTAAAAGGAAAGTTGATAACCGTGACGCGTCCACGAGCCACCCGCACAGGACGTGGCTTTTTATCATCGCAAGGAATTGTTTTTTCTTTTTCTTGAACTGCATGACTAAAAAATACCCATCCCCAAAGGATGGAAACTATAATAATAAAAAAATACTTCCTCATTTCTTCTCCTCCTTTTTCTCTAATGGCACGGCAAGGGCAAGCTTTAGTCCGTAAGGGTTTAGTTCATTTGGTTCTGTTTCCTCAAATGCTACTTTTACCGTTGTTTTAAGAGCTGACCTGATTTCCCCAATGGAGAGAATTCGGTCAAATTCAACAATGGCTTCTTCTTTTGAAACTTGGGCTTTACGAAAAACAATGTTTTGTACTAGCCCACGTGATTTCATTTCCTTTTGCTCTAAATTTTTAAGTTCCAGTTGCCTGTTTGATAAAAAAACTTCTGAACTTATACTTTCCGAATCAAAACGGGCCTTGATCATAAGTCTTAAAGCGAGTTCTAGATCATTCTCACTTCGAATAAGCTCTGACATTTTCACAATCTCAAGACCCCTAGACGACCTTTCGACTACGACAGGGCTTCTGTCGTGCAAGAATATGACAGTGAGTGCGAGTATAAGACTTGTGAAAGTTAAAGATTTAACTGAAAAGCGTAAGAATTGATTTTCTTTTGTCAAAGAATCAACGGCTGATGAAAATCTCATCTTGTTGTTACCTCCATTTGGATAATATTTTTTTAAGTTGGTCGTTTCGATTTATTTTCGGAATCATCGTCTTTTCGGGATTTAAACGAACCCAAATCTCTGGGAGCTTGGTCTTTTGCTTTATTCATAATCCCTGATGGCGTCATACTCACTGCACTTAAAATGACTCCACCCAAAACTGCGGCACCCGAGTGAAGGCCACCTCTTAAAAGTTTCCCCACAATAAGTGGAGTCGCGACAACTGAAAAGGCCAGCATAATATTAAGTAAAATGGCGGTTAAAAAATCCACGTCATACTCAGGCTTATTAATTTCTGAAAGAGCAAAGCTCCAAAGTAGGGCAGCGAGCACAGACCAAGTCACTTTCCAGCACGACACCTCAAACAGAGCTTGAAATAGGCCCTTTGTTGCCGGTGCCGTTGCAGGTAAGACAAAAGCTGCAATCAAAATGGGTGAGAAAATATAAAGCAAGGTCCAAGTAAAAAGAAAAAGAGTGTCAGCCATATAAACGCTTACATAGAGAAAAAAGAAAGTTAAATAGCTGATCAGTAAAAGAACGGAATCTTTAATCGATACCCAAGACCAAGTGAAATTTCCCACTTTTTCACCCAGTCTTGAAACAACGAGCTTTAAATTATTAAGCTCTCCCACTTCGCGCGAAAGTTGATCCGTAAAATCAGCTAAAGTATTCATAATCTCAGGCAAGGCGACTAATATAAAAGCTGCTAAAATGGCACGACCGACCAAAATCATAAATTCTGGCACCTGTCCTAATGGCATGCGGAAGTAATTTAAAACAACGCCGATTAGAAGTAGGGTGAGCACGATGCTATAAAATAAATTAGCAAAAAGAGAGTGAATTTGTTTTGCCTCACTCGCAAGCCAAGTCATATCCATCTTAAAACCTCGGCGTTTCAAAGCTTGCGTTAATTGATTGCATTTTTTGTTTTAATTTTTCACCTTCTTTTAAATATTGCTCTGTCTTATCTTTTTCTTGTTTGTTTTGAATCGCGAGTGCTTGAGCCTGAAGTTTAAGCCCCTGGCCTGTGGCTCTCATTTGTTGATTTAGGACGTGAATCACAACACCCAAGGACTGAGCCGTCAGTTTTGCAGCTCCCCCAGGAGATACCGAATGAGAATAAGTTTTAATTTCCTCACCAATTCGGTCAAGCTTCCTTGCGTAGTCATTCAGTTCATTATTAAACGTTAGTGCTTCAGCCACGGTTTGGTCCGTATTTCTTTGAACTGTGGCAAGTTTTGAATCCACAGCTCGGCCAAACAGCGACTCAATTAATCCCACTGCCTGATCAATTTTTCTTAAATCTCGGTAAAGCCCTGGATCAATCCTTAAACCCAAAGTTTCAGCCATGTTAAGGGAATCATTAATCCCTCGGTTTATATCTTTTAATAGACCTAGAGTGTCTTTGCCTTTATCTAAAATGGCTTGAAGCTGGGCGAGTTGTTGAACAGCGTTTACTAAAATTTGCATAAGAACTGCTACGTCTGCGCCAAAAAGATCAGCGCGTGCCGTTTTAGGAATTGGCACAAGAAGACAGACCACTAGGATGAAACTGGAAATTCGTTTCTTCATCGATTTTCCTTTTCTAAAAGGTTAAATAAGTTTTTTTAAGCAGAGGCCCCGCGTGGAAATTTTTCAGCTAAAAGTTCAAGGAGCTCAGTCTCAGGCATCGTTAGATTTTTTAACCGGAACTCTTCCATGACTTTTAAATCTTGTGGGTCAGTCGTTGCAAGCCAGTATTCGAGCGGCGTACTTTCGATCACCACAACTTGCTTTTCGTCACCTGCAATTAAAAATGCTTCTGAAAAATATCCTTTTTTTGAAGTCAAACTTTCAACAAGCCTTGTTTCTCTTTCGTTTAAAAGTAGAATTTCCTTTAAGTGTGGAATATTGCCACCAGTTTGTTTCAAGACCCATTTGACAGAAGAGTTCGGTAAAATGGCTGAAGCGACTTTGGACTTGGCGAAATCATCCATCGTTTGAGAAATCGCAATCGCGGACGCTTTATACTTTCGAAAAGTTCTAAAAACTTCTGCAATAAACCTAGATCCTGCCTCATTTTCTAAAAGACGCCAGCACTCATCAAACACTACAAACTTTTGACTGATGCGGTCTCGTTGCACTTCACGCCAGATGAGATCTGTAATGAGAAATAAACAAACGGCTTGTAGGTCAGGTTGAGATTCTAAGCCTTTTAAATCAAAACACACAATCCGGCTTTGAAGTTCTAAGTTTGTCTTAGTATCTACAAATTTACCAAAAGGCGAATCCCCACACCAAGGGCCTAATATTTTCCCCATCCGTTTAAGGGCTGGCTCTTGGTTTTGAAGTAATTTCTCGCGTAAATGACTTAAGCGGGGTTCTTGTTCATCTCGAAGAATTTCTTTAATCATTTGCTCTATTTCAGATCTCTCTAACTTTCCAATGCCGCTTGATTCATCCTCTTTAGTCATCAGCTCCACAAGAGATGTCATAAACTTAATTTTTTGATCAATCGCTTCGGGCGAATGATCGACAAGATCAAAAGGGTTTAGTGAAATCTGACTATCAGCGCCCAGTGGAATATATTGTCCATTTAAAGTTTCTGAAACCTTTCTGTAGCTGCCGCCAATATCTAAAATAAAAACTTTCGGGTTTTCTTTTAAAAGATGTGAAATCATAATGTTTGTTAAGTAACTTTTGCCAGCGCCACTGCCGCCGCTAATAATTTGATTAAAATTTGTAAGCGTTGGTGAAAACGGATCAAATCCTAGAACATTTCCTCTGCGGTTCCTGAGCAAAATTCGAGGAACTTTATGACCCATCCAGTCTCCGAAGATGGGTAAAAAGTCTGAAAGCACACTCGTGTTCATTCGCCGGGATCTTTCTTTTGCTCGGGCATTTGGAAGTGAGAATTCTAAAAACATTGATGAAGCAGCTAAAGATTCAAGCATCCCTTCAGCCCCAGACAGCTCACGCATTGTTTGAAGAACTTTTTCTATTTGCTCATCAAGAGCTGATTCGTCTTCACTTCGAAGTAATACATTTAATGACACTCCAAATACTTTCTCTGTACCTAGTACGCGTTTACTTAAAAGTGTTTCAATTTCTTTAAACTTTGCTTCGCTCTCAAGATCTGAAACTCCCTTTTTGCCTGTATACATTGCATAAGATACACGGCGCTGAGTTTGAAGAGCCATCGTTTCACGGTCTTGGTCTAAGACATCAAGTGACAAGAATAGTTTTGAATCAAACGGGAGTTCTCGAAACTTTTCACTCATTGAGGCGAAAGTTTGCTCTGGCATAATTTTTAAAGACAAAACCCGGTGATGCATTTGGCCCAGAGCAAAGCCTTTGAGTGAAATCACCATGTCACTTAAAAGAAGGTCATCTCGAATATCTTCTCGGTTGAAGTTAAGACCTTCAAGTGGGTAATGTGGGTTCCACTGATCAAATAGAGTTTTAAAAATTTGTTCTTCGGTCAACTTTTCTGACGTGAGTCCTAAGTTTTCAAGACTTTGACGAACGTTTGATAAAGTTTGATTGAACTTGGCAAGTTCGGGCTCAAGGATATCTCTTGAAAACTCTTCTTCAATATCTTGTTTTCTCCAGAAGAAGAAATTCCATTTTTTCTTCTTTTTTGGCTTTTTCTCGAAATTCTTTCTGACTATCAGATAAAGACTTTGAGTCGGCACAAGGCCCTTATCATCCATTTCAGTTATGCGAGCTATTCGCTCAAGCATGAGCTTTTGAGCCAACGCTTGAGCGTCTTCTGTCGTTAAGGCCTGGTGCACGTCAGTTATTTTCTTTGATCCCCCGTGAACCCCTTGCACAAACTGGAGCGAAAGCCCTGTGGGTAAACCATTCAGCAAATCACATGTTACGCTGTGAAGTGTATTGAGTTCTTCATCGGTTGCGCAGGAGACATCTTTTGGCTGAAGCTTGAGAACTGACCCCAGTGAGAAATCTTTAAAAATAAGGGTCTCGTCCTCAAATCCCCAAACTTCAAGTTTTGATGCGATTGAGGCTTTTGACATTTATTTTATCCTTTTTGATAGATGTAAATTTCATTTTCTGAGGTGCTAGATCAAACGCGCTTAAAATGCCCGGAGAGAAGTGATACCGTATAACGTGCATAAGGTAGTTATCAGGTTTTCCAGCTTTGCTCATTCGAAGGGCTAAACCCAGAATAAGGCTTGGTCCCCAGGTCCAGAAAAACTTATAAGGAACTTGGCCTAAGACAAAATTTAAAACTGCTAAGACCAAAAAAACTAAAAACAGATCTAGAATTTCAAAGCCAAATACTAAGGTCTTTTTATCCAGGCAGCGGTAGACTTCAGAAGTTTTTAAAGCCATTTTAATTTTTACCCTTTCTAGTGAATAAGTCCCCGAATCAAAGAGATAATACTTTCAGCTCCAAATCCAATAATGGCCCCAGCAATTGCGTACACGAGATGCTGTCTTGCATTCGCGTGACCCATCACAAAACTAAATCCAGCCACCACCAGGCCGCAGATCGCGGCGAGTGGTAAAAGAGTGCCGACAAGTTTTGACTGGACGGCTTGAAGTGATGATTCAACGCTTGCAAAGGCCAAGATGGGGGCCATGGTTAAGCCCATTAAAAGAATTAACTTTAATTGTTTAATAGAATTTTCCGTATAACCAAGTTTCATTATGAAGTCTCCTGACTTAAGAATATTTAAATTACTTTTTTGCGAAATTACCGAGATGACTTTTGATCGAGCTTTTTTAAACTGTTTTTATGGTAATAGAATTTGTGCGGAAATTTTTTAACAGTAGTGTTATAACTATTAACGTAAAGACTACAGCCTTCTGAATTCGGAAGGTCAGCCGAGTTTCTTAATTCGCGAGTTCTGACTTCAACTAAGAATCCTTCTTGATCTTCAACCCGAACATGACCCCACATCCGAATTCGGCACATCGTAGGAAACGGAACCTCTGGAACAAAAGCTCCCCCAACTTGCGAAGTTGACTCGATACTAATCACATTTGAATAGACGTTGATTATTGTATCGGCCCCATTGTCATAGGAGTAAGTTCCGGAATCCAAGGCTTGAGCGTTTAGGCAAGCGAGAAGTAAAAGTGCAGTTGTAAAAAGTTGTTTCATTTGTATTTCCTTTCTAAAGAAATATTTAAGTTTTTAAGCCGCTGGCGAAATCAAAGATTTTTCAAAGGGTTTCAATTGGAGGTAGCAAATCAGATTCAGTTCGTAAATTTTTAGCTTGATGAATTCATCCGAAATCTTTTCACCAAAACCTACGGGATAGTAAAATCTAATATTATTATTACTATCGTGGCTCTTACCGCTAAAAACTGTGAACTGTTCTGAATCATCGTCGTTTTCTTTTAAAAAGTACTTAAGTGTAGGAAGTACTCTTAAGCGTAAAACGAAATGATCCTCGTTATCGTAGCGTTTAGCACTACCTACGATTCGCACATTTTTTACAAAACTTGGAAGGTCACTTAAAATTTTATAGTTCTCTTCAGTCGATTGATATTCATGCATCATCTAGATTCCTCCGTAAGGCCCCATGGGGCCGTTTATTAGTTTTACTTCTTGGTCGGTTTTCCTTTGCTTTACTGACTGAAGATATTTTTTTGACTCTAGTTTTTCGAAATCTTTAAGATCAAACTGGGATTGATTAAAAGTTCGATTGAACCAGTCGGTGAAGAATTTTAGAAAAGCCTTCATGCGACACCTTTTGATTTTCTTATTTGATCAGCGAACATGGCCCCTCGAAGTTTTGCGATACTTCGATCAATCAATTCATCTGCACCGTCCCAGCTCATGCCCATACGATCTGCCACTCGGCCTATCGGGAGAGCTTGTAGAAAGCGTAAAAGAACGGCTGTTTGCTCTAAAGGGCTTAAGAAACGAAGTCCTTTCTCAAAAACCATTTGGTAGCGATCAAAGCCTATTTTTAAATTTAAATGAAAGTTCATGGTGGACCTTTCTTTTAGTCTTCTTTTTTGGATCATTTCTTCCCAAGTCATTTGATGTAGCTCCCTTTAAGGTCTGCCAGATAAACTTCGCGAATTTGCTCTTGCTGAGTTTGGTTTTGAGGGTCCGAATTTTTGTGCCCTCCTATAAGGTAGCTGGAAGGTATAGGGTCCAAATCCAGTAAGCGTTTGATTTTATTCAGAGAAATAATTTTGATTTCATGTACAGTTGGTTGCGAAATTCCAAGCCTACGGCCTACCTTTACTTGTGAATACCCTTCGTAAAAAAGCCCGATAACTACCTTTTTTTGTACAGGTGCAAGCGCTCGAACAGCTTTTCGAACTTGGTTTTTTAAATCGTTTGGGAAAGGTTTGGATTCGACTTGGATTTCAAGGCCAGTTTCTTCTAATAGAGTTTCGTAATCCTCAAAAAGAACTTCCGATTCATGAAAGTCTTGATCAACAGTAGCAGTGAGGTATTGATCCCAGGTTTCTGCATCCCACTTTTTTGTAACTTTTTTTAATTCTAATCTATTTAAAAGTTGCCCCTCAGAATCCAACCAAGGTTTTTTAATATCGGGTTCAGATTGAATTTCTTCCTCTCTACTTTTTGATGAATACCAGCTTAGGTACTGATCCCAAGTCGATTGATCCCAAGAACGACTAATTTCTTGAAGTTGCTCTGTGGGAAATTCGTTTCCCTTTTTTGTAAGCCAAGGCTTTTGTGTTTTGATTTCCATTTTTCTCCCCACGATGTTTGGTTAGTTGTCATCGTGAGGAGTGCTAAATGCGAAGACTGGCCCAAATGATGCCAGGTCATGTAAGTGGTTAAGACAAAAGAAGATTTTGGGTATTTTTGATCAGGGTGCGAAATCGCACATTGGTAGGCTAGTGGTGCGGGACCGCACGCACTTTTAAAAAATCAAATGAAATCAAGAGGGGAGAGGTGCAGAATCGCACGCTCAAATATGATCCGCACATAGGCAAGCACGCAGACCAATTGCCAACGTTCATAAATATTAGCATTTGGGAGCAATAAATTATGGATATTTTAACTGGGTCCCCATTGTCGAGGGATCAGGGTAATGGCCCTATTCTGATTTTAATTGGGCCATTTAGAAGAGGTTCTGATCGATTACTTTTGAATTGATAACAAAATAGTGCCGACTGTGGAGATTATTTTTTCAGAACCATCTTGTTCTGTAACTGATTTATCTTTTTGGCAAAATCCAGCAGCTTTAACTAACAAAACAAGCTTAGAATTACTTTCCATTAGGCCCATGCCTTCTTTTGCAATTCCGTCAGCATTGACAGCTAAGGCTCGAATGTCTGCCAGCAAAACCTGATCTCCGACTTTCATACCAAGAAACGAAGTCGATGCTGCTTTAACTTCGTCACTATTCATTTCATTGTTAATACAAGAAATACTTTCTATTGATCCTTGATCGCCTGTTCCCGCTTGAGCTGAAAGATTGAAAAGTAAAGATAGTATTGCAATGAATGTAATGTTTTTCATTTTATTTCTCCAATGTTTGTTTGAGTCCGAGCGGAATAATACTTGAGGATGTCCTTTTTAAAAAGGGTGAAAATATTTACGAGATAAATTTTCAGATTTGTTAAAAAGTTAGACACACAAAATTATTCAATGCTTTAAAACCCAATCTTACCCGGGCTTATCTAAAACGTCGCGGCGTGAGCCTTATAATCCATAAACTATGGGCTTTGTTCAAATAGCTGGCTTTTTGAAATGGCACGAAA
>LNEB01000001.1 GCA_001464795.1 Bdellovibrionales bacterium Ga0074139 | reverse complement strand
TTTCAGCGCTTGATCGCTGCTCAACCCGCCAATGTCACCGATCAAATGCCCAACGGCACTGATAAAATGCCTGAAGGTGTGACCGCTGTGGTCTCAGGGATTGAAGGTCTTTATGTTACTCGTCCCGATGAAAAAGAAAAAATTTATGTCTATTTTGAAGATAACATTTATGCTCCCGGGCAGTTGGATCTGAATGAAACCCAAATTCAAAAACTCAAAGGTATTTTAACACAGCTTGAGCCCTTTATGAAAGAAGTGAACATCACTTTTATTGGTCACACCGATAGCACCACAGTTTCCGCCAGTCGAAATCGTTTTATTGATGACAACTTTGATCTCTCGTCATTACGTGCAACAAAAGCTTTACAACAAGCTGTTCGTGCCGGCTTCAGTCCCGATAAAATGTTTGCTAAAGGTGTGGCCGAACATGCCAGGGGCTCACGCACACTTTCACTTGTGATCAGCCCCAGTGAGGAAGACTAATATGAAAAGTCTATTCATAATTTTGACTCTACTTATGCAGCCGCTGGCTTGGGCTCAGCAGTCCGAGACCCTTTCGGTGGTGGTGGAACTCGAAACAAAAATCACCGAAAAAGTCAGAAGCATTATCATGCCGATTGATCCAGATGCGATCATTTATACAAGTGTGAATATTAAAAAAATTGATGTGGACCTGATGGGTACACAAATGGCCACTTTGGGCTTTATGGCTACCAGCGAAGTTCGAAAGATTGATGATGCTGACATTCAAAGCATTGAGGTCACTGTTCTATCTTCTAAACCTGAATTTCCAAAGGAAGTTTCTAAACTCGTAGAAAATGTGGTTTTAGGAGTCAGTAAAAAAGGTAAAGTCACCATTTCAAAAATGGAAGATCAAACCTTTCAAGCCATTCAAAAGAATAAAGAGTATTCCAAAAAACAGTCAGAAAATTTTGAAAAAATCGGCCGCTATGCGGAAAGCTTTTACCAACTTCTGATTTGGTTTGGTGTGCTTGTTGTTTTAGGTTTTGCCGGAGTTCAATTTGTGATCAGTCAAATGACACGAAAAAACTTAACGGCCACAGCCAATGAAATCGTTGAAAAGTTAGCTATGATTAATTCTTCCAGTGCAGCTCCTGAACCACTTCGTGCTGTTCAACAAAATTCTCTTCCAGAACTGGCAGCACCACAAAGTGTTTCTTCAAGTAAAAAATCAGAGCTCGCTCCTCAGGCGAGTGTCCTTGATCAATTGTCACAAAAAGCTTTGCTGGCATTGTTGTCAGATGCTTACTGGTGTGAACAAGACAGTTATGCCGCTTGGTTGTGGACTCATTTAAGTCCTAAAATGCAAACATTGCTGTTATCGGCTTGGCCACCGTTGTCTCAGTATGTGCGGTATTTAGACTCCGTGCCTGCCATAGAAGACAGTTTTCATTTTGACTCTTGTTATCTCAATCCCGTTGAAGTTCAGCATATGTCCAATACAGACCTACTTGAGTTCTTAAGGGTGCAACCAAAAGCTTGGGGTCAGGTTTCCATGATGCGCAGAAAATCCATTCCTTTAGGACTTAAAGAGCGCGTGGAGTTTGCAAAATACGGAAATGATCAAACAAAGCTTGCTTGGCCCCATCAGGCCAGTCCCTTCAGAGATCTTCCGCAACAGATTGAAATTTCGAAACTCACTGAAGATGATGAACGCTCGATTTTAGAAAATCCTTCTTTGGTTCCAGAGGCATTAAGGTCAAAACTTCCTTCTTTAGTTTGGCTTTACATGTGCCCCCTAGAGGTTCGTGAACAGATTTTGCAAAGTTTGCCCGCACAAAATTTAGCAGAAATTTGGATGGGTCCAGAGGAAATCTTGAATGAGCTTGAAATGGGTCTGGCTGAGAAGAAAAAAGCTCTCCTCAAAGATTACTTAAGCATCACAAAGCCCAACCGGAACAGTCCGCTTCTTAAACAAGTGACTGTGCAGTCAGTACTTGCTTTATCAAAAGTGGCCCCTGCTGATTACAATTTAAAAAAGTCAGCATAACCCCGACATTGGTCGGTGGACGTGAAGCTTGGCATCAAGTAACGTAAGTGTATGGTCCACTTACTTTTTTTATTCCTCTCATCTATCAGCTTCGCGCAAAATTTAAGCGAAGGTTATAATTTCTCTGATCAACTCCGATTTGAAAAAGACTCGGCCCATTCTTCTTTTAGCATGGGATCAGACTTTGTCAGCGTGTCAGGTGATGGTGGAAACATCATGGGCTTAGGCTTAAAAGCAGGCTTTGAATACGGCTTCAGCGAAAAGCTCTCTCTTGGAACAAACTTAATGTTTACATTTCAGGCCTCTGGCAAGCCAGGCGCTTTATTTTATTCAGGAGTGAATGGAATCGTTCGCTACACTTACCGCGGAGTCAACTTTGCTGAAAGCACCACCATCAAAAGACGTGATGGTGTGGTTCTTTATAAATCCACGCCTGAAATTATTCGCAGATCCACTGTCTTTGCAGGCTTCGAGCAATTGTTTCTCAATGGAGCTTCCAGTATTTATCCAGCCGTGGGTCTCACTGTGGGCACCAGCCGAGCGGTAATATTATTTGAGCGTGGTGTGGAGCTTGAATTTCGCTACTCCATGCTTCAAGCCAACGACAATCCCCTATCCCTTATCGGTTTAGGCGCCACCTTTAATCTTAATCTTTAATTCTTACAGGAGAATTTATGAAAACCATCATACTCTCAACAGCTATCGGTCTTCTTGTTGGCGCAGGCAGTGTTTTTTTTATGAAAAGAACCTCTCCTGATTTCAGTCAACAATTAGTCAATGAACTTACAGGCTCCACAGTCATTGCGGAATACCAAGGTGGAGTCATCAAAGCCTCTGATGTGGAAGCGCAAGTAAAACCCCACTTTGCAAAAGTAAGAAGTGAGCTTCTACAACACTACATCAAAGCGGCCGAATTAGAACTCGTCAGACGCTTTCAAGATCGCTTCACTCAAGAAGTGGAACCCGTATCCGAGGCAGAATTGACTCAGTACATGAAAGCGAACCGCATAGCTCCTGATAAAAGATCAGAGATTGAAAACTTTTTAGCCATTGAAAAACAACGCATTCAAAATCAATTGGGCTCTTTGCAACTTCTTCAAGATCTGCAATTTAAAAATAAACTTGGTGCCGCAAGCTTTGAAATTGAAAACACCGATGCCATGCCTTCAAAGGGATCAAGCTCGCCGACTGTCACCGTTCAAGTGTTTTGTGATTTTGGTAATCCCATGTGTGGCCAAGCCCGGGTGACCATGGAAGCCCTTGTGAATCAATTTAAAGAAAAAGTAAAATGGGTTTACAGACACTTTCCTGTGGCCAGTAACCAAATTGGCGATCAAGCCAGCCTGATCAGCTTGTGTGCTCAAGAACAAAATAAATTTTGGGTGATCCATGATTTGTTTTATGACCGACAAAACACTCTGAATCAGGAAAACATGCTAGAGCTTGCACTCAGCTCTGGAGTGAACGCAGATGAGCTGAATACATGCTTACAAACAGAAAGACCTGCTAAGATTCTAAAAGCCGAGAAGCTTGCAGCTGAAGCTTTGGGGTTGACCATGACGCCTGTGTTTTTTATCAATGGACAAAAGGTCACAGACATCGAAAAAGTCGCAAGCACTGTGCAATCATTGCTGTAGTTGATCATGAAGTTTTGGCTTTTGGGCTTAGTAATTATATTAGGCACTCTTATTTTGTTAAAAACGGACAAAAAAGTAGAAACTCCTACCCGTGAGCCGCAAATGGTCCAACCCACAATTGAACAGCCCGATGAATATAAACTTTGTCAGTCTGGTGAATGGATGGCTTGCCTCAAGCTTCATGAAACCTATCAAAAGGCAGGTCAGCACTCGAAAGCTTATGCTGCCGTTTACAAATCATGCAAAGAAGGTTTTGCCCTTGCCTGTTTTGAGGCTGGAAATTCGTTAACTCAAATGGGAAATTCCAAGCAAGCCCAGTACTTTTTTGATCTTGCCTGTGGATCTCAAGAGGCACAGGGTGCCACTTCACCGCTCAGCACAAAATGCAAGACTAACAAAATCTCTTTGATGGATTTGCTCACTCAAACTCAAAACCACACACATAATATCAAACAATTTATAAAAGATTTTCAATCACAAAACATTTCACCCGAAGAATTATTGGCTTACAGTAAAAAATGTCGTTTAGAATACAGTCGAATACTAAGTCTGCTAAACTCTGAGGAATTAACTCAAAATACTTTTAGCAAAAAAGAATCTGATGCAATGATGATAGCTGCCAATGGTATCACAAAGTCAGGAATTGGGATTTGTAACACACTTGAAACAGCCGCTGAAAACCCAGAAATGTACCAGCGACTTAAGGTTGCACCGCTGAGCGAGAATTTTTAAACCTGTTAGTATCGAAACTTCAAAAGGGATTACTGTATTTACGTACGACATAAATGCCGCTGATATAAATAAATTCACCATTGAAAACACAGTTGTGAAGCTTAGAAATGGAAAAAGCATTAAGACTGGAACCCAATTTGAAGTCACAAAGAAAGACTGGACAAGGTATTATATCCTTCCAATCAATAACTGAATATTAATGCGATCAGTCCGTGAGAATTAGGCAGTGGTATTATTCATAGCACAATTAAATTGACGACTTCATACTTTCCTAAACTACGAAAACCTAACTTTTGTGCTAGATTAGATGAGATTTCATCTTTTGCGTCCCAATCAGGCTTAAATTTATTAGTAAGACAGTGTTTGATGAATTTTGCTGCTACTGCTGTTGCCAAACCTTGTCTTCGAAAATGTGGATGAGAGTTAATTTGAACTTCGACCAAATTATCACAAATTTCTGCCGGTGAAGCAGCACTCAATATCCTGGTGTCTCGTAGTATCGCAAAGCCACATCCAAATGATCCGAAGCTGTCTTGAGATAACGGAAAAATTTTAGAATCACACTGCCTGATGATATCTTCATTAATTGCAACAATAGTATTGCCTAAGGGTAGATTTTTTTAAAGTTTTTCCAAGTTAACAATATCGAGGAAGTCCGAACTAAATGCCTCCCTTGTTTTGACTTTTGCATGACTTTGATAAAATTTCAGAAGAAATTCTTTCCAATCATTTGAAGCAAAAAGAAATCGATATGGATTTCTAATTTGTCTAAAGACCATCGTAACTGAATTTAAATCACCAGGAAGACCTGCTAGGTAAGTGCAGCCTTTATGGCTGGCGACTGCAAAGCCTGCCTTTTCATCAAAATACAAATCACCCACACCGTACTTCAATATTCGATTTAATGTTGCTAGCATCCGATGATGATGCTGGAAGAAATGAATATAATTTATCCGCTCCGAGGCGGGAATTATTGAGTACACACGTCTACCTAACCATGTCACAGGTCAGTCTGTCCACTGAACCAAGGTTTGCGGTGAGCTGCAGCGATACGAAAGGTTCATTAATCCTGGCCAGACCACGCCCACCTTTACTACAAGTACTAATCAATTATTTATATAAATTCTACCGTGAAATGACTTTCAAACCTTTTGTTTCAATCTCTCCTCGAACTAAAACATGTGGGATAAATTGAAATGGCATTGGTACATTGCCTTGTACCTTACAACTCATAAGATAATCTTCAAATTGCTCTGGCAAGGTCTGCAATTCTTGAAAAGAACTTGCATCTAAAAACTCAATGTCTGAATCATCTAGTTCGAAGTTGGGCCTTGGTTGCTGAGGAGCTCGGTAAATCACACTCACTAATCCTTCGACTTGTGATATTGGAACTTCAAACCATTTTAATCCATCAAATTTGCCGAAACCTAGATTTTCGAAGCGACTAAAAATGATTTCAGGACTTACTGATGAAAAATGAAGAACATCATTCCAAAGGCAGTCCGCTTTTGGTATGTAACGCTCCATTAGTTTTTCTCTCCCACGATATTTTGCGGACTCTTTTAAATAAATTTCTAAATTCGATTCTCGCATTCGATTGAGTGGAATTAATCGAGTTCCAACCATATTTTTTGGGACTATGTGATAAATGAACGACATTCTAGAACCTAAATGAAAATTCAGGGAAGCTGTGTTTTTACGCATCGAATAGACCAACCGCTGACAGAATCTTGATATCGAAGATCCAAAGCTGTGCCGTCATGAATACTTTGCTCTGCCAGAACTTCTTTTTGGTCTTCATTATAAATAGTATAAACATTTAACCCATTAAGATTGACGCGAAAACGATCGTCATTGCCAGGAAAAGAAAAGGGCCAGCTTGGAAGAACTTGCCCCTGTAATGTTAGATAGAAATGATAGGCAGGTGCCTTACTCGGAGTAAACGCCCCATCATACATAGAGCAGGTGCCATAATAAAAAATAGGTTCTGAGTTGGCTTGTGAAGTTGGAATAAATAGAAAGCTTGTAAGAAACATTGTGAAAATTAACTTCATAGCTAGTCCTTTTTGTTTGTTTTATCCTAATTAGGATTCAAAATTGCTCTCGTATTGTCAATGCTGTTTCGAGCAAAAACCAAGGCCCGAAGCACTTAGCGGTAAGCGCACAGGGTTTACTGATCAATTCAGGTAAAAGCCGAACTCAAGTTTAAATTCATGGCGACGAATATCGTCGTTGGTGTAATGGGCCAAATCGAAACCTATTAACTGAAATCCGTGTTTCAAATAGAAATTAATGGCAGGTATATTACAGTTCTGAGTTTCCAAAACAAGCATTCTTGCGCCAACTTCCTTAGCTTGCTGCTTAGCTAAGTTCATTAGCTTAGTGCCGATGCCCGATCTTCGAGCGTTCGGATCTATTAGAAAATCCCACACTCGCATGCGATTGTTCCAAGTTTGGTGACCTAATTGTAAGTAGGCGATATCAACACCATTTAGGGTGTATTTAAAACACCTTGGATTTTCAACAATTGGCTCGAACAATTGGCTAGCTGATCTTTTCTCAATAGTTTGTGATAGTTTTTTTGGCTTAAGATCAAAACTCCATGAGTGGTCGCTTTTTTCTACTACAATATCGAGCACATAATTGGTGATATAATGATAATCCAGTTTTATTGGTTTATTGGGGTCGTTAAATATCTCAGTGATCATTAAAGCTCCTCAAGAAAATGCTTTCTGAAAAATTTAATTAGGAGCTATCACATATCCGACAGTATGAACAAATTCATATTTATTCCTATCAAACTTTTCAAAGTCTCCTACCGGATAAACGGCATAAGGAACAGAAGCCCACACTGCATTCAACATGTGAAGCGGCTGTAGCCCCACTTGCGGTTTAGACCAAATGTAACCCAAGGACTTTACTTTCAAAGCACTCTTTAAGAAATTTAACTCACAACTGGGATCATTAGATTTTCGAGCATTCAAAAAGAAATTTCCATATATTGTTCTTGGCAACACTTTTTGTATATCGGTGACGTGTTGACATAGTTCGAGCTCTAAATCGGCTGATTCGGTAGGGATCGCAGAGACCTTGAAAGATCGAATTTTTAAAGGAGAAAAGCCATCATCTCGGCTCTCATAGAAATCATTTGAGTAAATGATTTTTGAAAGTTGTGTGGCTTGAGCATAAACATACATCAATTCATTTTTAATGCATTGACTTGAGCCATAAGCACAATCTTTCTGTAGTGATTCGTCTCGAATGGAAGGCTTAAAAGTATCGTATGGATTGCTAATCTTTTTGTTTCCCCAGCATACGACACCAGTATCATCTAAAGCACAGACATGAAAAAGACCAGCGGAGATGGTTCTTGGATTTTTCAATTCAGGGACTTTGAGGACATCAGAAGATTTATCACCCCAGCACTTAACCCCGTCATTGTCGAGAGCACAGGCAAAGCGTTGGCCAATTTTGATTTGCTTAGGTGCGTTCAGCTTAACTTCATACGGCTGCTGAGTGGTTGTCCCAAAGCTATCAGAACAGACGGCTTTAGATTCAAATAAAGCACAATAAGAAAAGTAGGGTCCTACGGCGAATTGCTTAATCTTAGTGAGGCCATCAAAGAAATTAATTCGATGGTAGCTTTGATCAGCACGGCACTTGACTATGCCTTCAGAAAGAAAACAAAGGTTATATGGAGTCACAACTATTTGATTCGCGTCCCGTATTTGTACGTCTTGTCCATTAATAAAACCACCCCAACATTTTAAACCAATATCTGTTTGTGCACAGGTAGGAGTTCCTGAATCCCAACAAGTGAGCCCATCAAAAGCTCTATTACAAGTCAGACTTCCAGGATCAGCAGAAGTGATTTTTCGTGGATTCACTAGAAAGTCCAAATTCGGATAAAGCTGTTTTGATAAACCGTTATTCCCCCAACAAATGACTTTCTGATCTTGAATGGCGCATGTCGATGTCTCACCTGCAATTATTTCTGTCGGGCGTGTCAGGCTAGGAGGTACATTGAGCTGACCAAAGGTATTATCCCCCCAACATTGAACACCTTGGTTCGTGCTGATACAGGCGTGATTCGATCCGCTTGCAATTAGTTCAAGACTTCGTGCCGGTCCATAAGGTGTTAATATTTCAGTTGATACGTTTTTAGATGTCGTATTGTTACATGATACCAGGATTGACAACAGTAAACCCAAGATGACTAAATATCGTAGCATAGCTCCCCCATACATTAACTGAATTCAGTTTAAAATTTATGGATAAACTTGTCCGATTACAATCACTAACTTAGTGAATAGGCAGATGTTGATGACGCATCAGTTTCTGAATTTGTGATTGAAAAGATTGAGGGGTTCTTTAGACATGCTTTTTCGGGCTTAAGTTAGTACTCGACCAAAACCCAAGGCTTTCGGGGCGCATTGTCCGAATTCAATTTTCTACATATTAATTGACTCCATCAAAATGAAAAGATCTACTTTTTTTACATAATTATTGATTTAATTTTCAAAAAAGGAATTTGATATGAGTTGTCTTTATCAACGAATACTGACCCTCTTTGTTAGCTTAACCCTCGTTAATTTAGCATCAGCGTCACAGCCGACCTTGAAACAAGAGACCGTATTTAAAAAAGATCGAACCGTTTTTCAAGTTTTACCGACTGAAAATGGATATTTAGTTTATTCAAACTACTTTTGGACCAGTGACGGTCAAGCCGAAGTCACTCAAATTACCAATCAAGGTCAAATCGATTCCAGCTTTATCTGGAAAGGTGATTATGATTCCAAATGGCTAAGAAAAATTGTGCCCACATCCGATAAAGGATACCTAGCTGTCATTCATGGCTACCGTGAAGAATGGTTTCGAATTCAAAAATTTTTTCCAGATGGAAGTTTAGACACAAAATTCCAGCTCTCGAATGAAAATTTAAGCAGCACTATTGAACAAGTCAGCATGGTTGGAATCAATGAAGGACAAAATTACTATATTCTTCATATCAGATACGCAGAAAAAAATAGCAATCAAAGAATCAATTCTCAACTCTGTATAAATAAATTAAATGGCCAAATTATTTCACGCTGTGGACAATCGAAAAAATCTGAGCCCCTTAATGAAGCCATTTACACATCGCTTTCCAATGATGAAGCCGTGATTTTCCATCGACTTAACAATAATTCAACAAATATCATGCTTTTCAAAGGGGTATCACCTGAATCAAGCTTCGGCACAAAAGGAGTCATCAATTTACCATTGGACATTCAACTCATCAAAGGTTTGAACCGAGGCCCCAATAAAAATATTTATATTCTAGCAGATAGAAACTTAATCTCACTTAAAGCTAATGGCACACTAGATGTGACTTTTGGAAAAAATGGATTTCTTGATTTAAATTCTCTGAATACAAGATCTTGCGATTCACAAATGTGCAACATTCAACAAAATCAATTCTATATTAATAGTCTAGGTGAAATAATCATTTCAGGCTTTATAAAACGAAACGATCAACATTTCTTAGTTTTCAAAAAGTTGAATCTGAATGGCCAAGAGATCTTAATCAATGGCCAAAATCAGTTAGAAATCCAGTACAATGAGGATCTATCACGAGTGGATATTGATCTGCTAGCACCCTCACCTAATGGAAAAATCCATCTTCTGACTTCGACTTGGAAATCTATGATCTTTTGGGAGATGGATGCTTTTTGATATTGAGTCGTGGGAATCAGCGAATAGGAAACCTCACGAGCATGTGAGGCTAACGAAAATAGCAATAGAATTAAAATTATCAACTGAGCCAACAGGGCTTAGTCCTGCGAAATTATAGTAGCACTGACAAATTTACATCCATCATCAGCATTGATAAAGATTTCTAGAAAGGATTCACCGTTTGTGTCTCCAAATGTATAAATTAAATCTACCGCATCAGATGATGAGGACTCAATCAGATCAGTTATTTTCTCAACTCTGACATCTTCCGTAGAGCGCATGCGTCCTGTCTCATTGACTTGATCAACAGCCCTTGCCATAATTTTGGCTTGAGCTAAACACTGATTTAAATCAACTTGCTTAGCATCTGTTGATGCAAAAGATGTTGAAGCCATAACTATTAAACTTAAAATTGCGAATGTTGTTTTCATAAAAATCTCCTGGTTAAAGCTGACAGATGAGATTTTAACAGAGGTTCACTTTTCCACAACTGTAGTGTTTTAGACGAAGTGACAGTTTAGGGCACGCAGGGTTCATCTATGATTGATTTAATACGGATTTCAGCAAACGGTCCAAAAAACCAGATGGATCATAAAGTATTCGAGCACCTTTAGATATAACCTTAAAGGTTTCTGGATCAATGGGATCAGTTGAGGCCCAAGAAGGATCAGCAAAGTTGAATTCAACTTCTTCGTGATTGGAGTAAAAGACTCTCAGAGTTTTAACTACACCCCAGTGTTCAGTAGTTACTTTTTTAGGATCACCAAAAGTTTTAACCCATGACTGGTCTGAAAAAAACATCTCCGTTTTTTTGGTGAATAAACAAATATCAATGTCTGAATTTTGATGAGTTTTTCCACTTGAGTAGGATCCTACTAACAAAGATCCTAATATGTCTGGATGGGTTTGTGACCAATCAGCAATTGGCTTGATAAGCTTCTCAGAAGTCATAAAAAATTAAAAAGTCTTCTTACAAGGCATAGTGATGACTCGGCCGTCAACAGAAAGTTCCATCCGGTGGCCCTGACGCCAAAAATAAAAAATTGTCATTCCAACAACTTTTTCATCTTTTTCAAATTTTCCTAAAACAATGGCTCTCTCTTCATCAAGCGGAGAACTGACAAACGTAATTTTGTCCTTTTGATTGTAGCGGGTCATGTATTCATCAGTGGAGCTTGCAAGATCCAACACAAAAGTGCTGGTCAGCCGATCACCGTCTCGGGTGATCACCTGCTGAAGGGCTGCCACTTGATATTCAGAATCATCTCCTACACAAGCATAATACATAGTGTCTTGAGCCTGAGCATGGGACAAAAAAACAAGAACTGATATTAAAACAAATTGAAACATTTAAACCCTCACTGACAATTAATTAAAACAATTACGCTGCGCTTGGTAATAGGCATTCAGTTCAGTGGCGTTTGACCGTAAATAGATCATCACATTAAATTGAGGGGGAAACTTTAATAAAGTTCCATCAAAAGTCAGCTGCATCATCGATGTTTCAAAGTCATCCTGAAACATCGGACCTACTGTTAAAACCAAATTATTAAAATTAAGACTTCCCACTAAAATTCGGTCACGGTTAGAAGGATCTTCAGTGTAAATGCTAACTTGTCCGTTTTTTTTGATATTAAGAGCATTTGAAACAATATCACCGTCGTTATTAATTTCTTCACACATCGATTCCAGTTTACCAGTGGCTCTAAGTTCTTTAGCATCCTTTTTTTGCAGCCAAAGGCCAACAACTGAATTGGAGGTGCTGGCAATCGGTGCTGCCGTAGAAAAAGACGCAAGGCAGAGGGAAAGTGCTAAAATGAATTTCATGTATTGACCTTTGTTGAATTTGAACTGGGACAATATATCCAGCCAAGTCTATTTGTAAATAAGATTTACTTGTAAAACCTTAATCAAATCTTTCATCAAGCTTGTCAGAGTAAAATAACAAGGCTTTTTCATAGCTTTGAATGGACTCATCCGATGTTGTCGTAACTAATTCCTTTAATAAAATTTCCATGGCCTGACTGTGCTCTTTTAAATTATGCAATGTAAGACTTAAAAAAACACGAAAGGGTCTAAATTCAGGAAAAGCCGAGATCGCTCGTTCAAAAATTTGCTTTGATTTTTCATACTCACCCACATTTCGGTAAGTGCTTCCAAGCCCAAGATAGGCATCCTTCAAATCCTGTCCTTGCAAGCCAATACTTAATGCTTTTTCGTAGGCCGGCATGGCATTCGATTCTTTACCAAGAAGGTCATGGGTCCAAGCGATTTGCAAATGAACAGCTGCATTTTCTGGGCTCGCTATCAATTCAGCTTTAAGAACAGCCATTGCTTTATCGAAGGAGCCCTCAGCTCGCGCTGCTTTTACTTTTTCTAGCCAATTCATATCAACCTCTTCTTGTCTGTATTAAATACCGATTTTTGGGCTAGGTGGCAACGGTGCTTGATTGTCCAAATGATTTTTTGAGGTACCTAATTGGCACCTCAAAATCTTTGTGATCAAAACAAAATCTTATTTTCTTATCCAAATGCGTGTGGATTCTTCAAAACCACTATTTTCCTCAATCAAGGTTTGTGGATTTTTAAAGTAATATTTCATCAATCCCGACTGCCCGCCAGCGCTGACCTTAACAAGCAACGCCCCATCCATGCATAAGGCTTGATACTGAGCCTCTCCACCGGGTGTGGATCTTATTTGACCATCCACGGTCATTGCAAAAGCACCTTCTCCTAGAGTGACCAAGTACCGTGAGCCTGAACGGGTTTCAAAAATGGTCTTCGTGTTTTCCCCGTCTTGATATTCTCCTGCCAGCACCGGGCAAGCTGTTAAGGGGTTTGCACTTAAAGTGGGGCCCACAAATGTTAATAGGGAGGCCACGACGATTTGTAATGAGATTTTCATAAAAAACTTCCTTTCGTTGTTGAAGTGACCTTGTTTTAGTCAACTTTGACGCAAATAGCTAAGTTTATGTTATTACTTATTACATTTTTATGTTATAATTTATTACGCATGAAAAGCTCAAATATTTTTAAACACTTAGACTATAAGCTTTGGTTAACGGAGCGCCTCAAAGAAGAGGGTCACGGAGCGATCACAAGGCTTGCCAAGGTCATGCAGTGCCAACGTTCTTACTTTTCTCAAGTCCTAACTGGGCCTGTGCAGTTAACCCCCGATCAAGCTTTTAAGCTCGGGCAGTCACTGCTAAGCCATGATTTAGAAAAAAAATATTTAGCTTTAATGGTGGATCATGCCAGAGCCCATGATCGTGATTACCGCACTCACTTAAAATCTGAAATGGAAGCAATAAAACAGCAATCCCAGCGTCTTGAAAAAGCCGTGGGCCGAGAAAAACAGCTGGATCAAAATTTTGCTAATTTTTATTATTCTGCTTGGTACTGTTCAGCTTTGCATATTGCAACAAGCCTGGAAGGCCAATGGACAGCTCAGGATTTAGCTAAAATCTTAAATTTGGAAATTTCTGTCGTACTCTTTACACTTAATGAATTTGTCTATCATAGTCTTGTGGAAAAAAAAGGCTCCCATTACAAATTTAAATCGGGAGGCCACCATTTGCCCCAAGAGTCCCCGCTGCTCCCCCACTTTCACAGCCTGTGGAGGACCAAAGCCATTACTCAATTCACAGAACAAAAAAATAGGCCAGGGCTTAACTTCACAGTCATTCAATCTATTTCTCAATCAGATTTTGAGAACTTTCAAGACGAGCTTCGAAATTTGATTAGGAAATTTTCCAAAATGGCTGAGCCTTCGAAACCCGAAGTCATCGTGAATTTGAATCTAGATTTTTATAAATTAACCTAATCGACAATGGCTTTAACTGTGGTTTCAAAAATTTCATTTTTTGCTTTGTTCAGTTCCAATCTTAAAGCATAGGTGCCGTCAGACTTTTTTGTTAACGTCATCAACTGAAACGGTGTTCGTATTAACATATTAGGACCTGAAACCCAGCCCACAATGAAGCTTCCATAATCAACATTGAGTTCTAAAATATTTTTTGAAGTCACGTCTAATACAGTGTCTCCATCTTTACCTTCGATATGTCCAAACATCTGACCACTGGCTAATTGACAAGAGATCTCAAACATGACTTCAATTTTGGATCCTACTTTTTTGAGACTTAATAAGATCTTCGAATCTGGATCTGCACATTTGTTTTTCTCACCATTGATTTGATATTGAATCTGCTGCCCTTCGAAGCGACTGGATTCAAGCTCCGGGGATTGAAACCGAGCGGGATAATCAGTGTTAAGCAGAAAGTTTTTTTGAGCTTGTTTTTCTAGTTTTTCAAAAATCTGATTGGTGATGGCGTAACTCGAATCATCAATGGATGAATCTAGACTTTTTGCTAAACCCAGTAACTCGTGCACAATAATTTGCCTTTTCTGTGAAAATGTCGATTGGTTCCAAAGTTTTTTATTCACAAGCACCACAAATTCTTCAAAATCATTAATAGCTATTTTTTCTTTTTGCTCCAAAAACAGTCTATTATCTGTGAAGTAAATGGAACTCTCGTTTTTTAGGCGTAAGTAAACTAAATTTAAGTATCGTGAAATAGTAGGCTCAAAACTGAGCTTCAAGATTTCTCGAATCAATTGTTCGCTTAAATAATGAAACTCCGCTTCAAAACTATTGCCCCCACCACTGGTTCCAGGGCCGAATAGACTTAAAGTATCTTCACTTGGCTTGAAGTTATTTCTGCTTTTTAAGTCTTTTAAATGATTCTTCCACTGCTGCTGATCAAGCTTATGCTGGGCTCCCACGGATGCAATAAGGCTTTCTTTTTTGCCTTGAGAATAGACAGGCAGGCTACAAGCAAGGCCTAAAATAAGCACAAATAAAGCTTTTGTATAAGATTTCAACATTTCAAGTCCTCTACAGCCAAACTCGTAGGCTCATAAACTTTGTTTGCAAGGGGCATTCCACAGTTCGCATTCCCACTTGCCTGCACCGTCAGGGCTTGGCATGATGGCTCCAATGAAAAAACTTGTCGTTTCCAAATTTGGTGGCACTTCCATGAACGATGCAAAGACCATGGCTCTTTGTGCCCAAGTCGCCCATCAAAAACAAAGTTCTGTGGTGGTTGTCTCTGCCACTTCAGGAACGACCAACCAACTTCTTGAACTGGGGCTTGCCTGTGTTCAAGGTGACAATGAAAAAATCAAATCTCTGATTTCAACCATTGAATCTCGGCACAAAAAAATTGCAAGTGACCTGGGGCTTTCTTCTTCTAGACTCGCTATTTTAGATCAGCTCCTTCAAGAACTACAAAGCTTGGCGCAAGGTATACAGTTGTTAAAAGATAATTCCGCAAGAAACTCGGATGCATTGGTCAGCCTAGGAGAAAGACTTTCATCTGTTTTATTCACTGAAGCTTTGACTCAAAAATATTTGAATGAAAAAAGCCCGCTGATAGTAGAACTTCTGGATGCCAGAAAATTGATTAAAACTGATCATCATTTCGGTCGTGCCCGTCCTAAACTCAGTGAAATTGAAAAACTGTGCGAGGCGAATCTTAAGCCCCGCCTGGGTTCCACCGTTTTTGTCACTCAAGGTTTTATTGGCTCCACGATTGAAAATCAAACCACCACCTTGGGCCGTGGGGGCAGTGATTTTTCAGCGGCCCTTTTTGCGGAAGGCCTTGGCGCTGACACTTTAGAAATTTGGACGGATGTGGCTGGCATTGCTACAACGGACCCCCGAATTTGTAAAACGGCCAGGATGCTTTCTGAGATTTCTTTCACTGAAGCCTCAGAGCTTGCCACTTTTGGTGCGAAAGTTTTGCATCCAGCAACGCTGATGCCGGCTCAAAGAAAAAATATTCCTGTATTTGTGGGCTCAAGCTTTAATCCCGAGCAAGCAGGCACCTGGGTTAAAAAATCTGTTGATTCTTCACCCTTGGTCAGAGCTCTTGCTTTAAGGAAAAATCAAAGCCTGGTCACGCTCACAACTCCTCAGATGTGGCAATCCAGTGGGTTTTTATTTCAAATCTTTCAAGTCTTTCATGATCACAAAATTTCCGTGGATGCTGTTACCACAAGCGAAATCAGTGTGGCCATGACCCTTGATTCCACAGAAACTTTATCCACTGAAGTGATTCAAAAGTTATCAGAATTTGCCGAAGTTCAAGTGGAAAAAAACTTAAGCCTAATATCTTTAATTGGAAATAATATTAATCATACCGCAGGCCTGGCAGAAAAAGCCTTCAGCAGTTTACCGGGGGTCAACATCCGCATGATCTGCCAAGGGGCCAGCCGGCATAATTTTTGTTTCCTTGTTTCTGACTCTGTCTCACAGGAAGTGATCCAAAATCTTCACCATCAGTTCATTGACTCTCAATAAAAGGAAAAGTAGCCCCATGACCACTCAGGAAAAAGTTCTTTCCACTCAAAAACGTGAAAACCCCTGGCTGAATATTATTTTTAATATTGCTTTGCCTGTTTTAATTCTAAGCAAAGGCACTGAATTTTTAAAGGTCAACGCCACTCAGGCTTTGATTATTGCCATGCTGTTTCCTCTGTCCTACGGACTGAATGATTTAATTAAAACTAAAAAAATTAACTGGATTTCCGTTTTAGGATTACTGAATGTGGCTTTCACCGGAGGTTTTGCACTGCTGGGTAAAACAGGAATTTGGTTTGCTTTTAAAGAAGCGGCCTTCCCACTTTTGATCGGAGTTTTTGTTTGGGCCTCAAGTTTTACTAAAAAACCAGCTTTGGGTCTTTTTTTACTCAACCCCCAGGCTTTTCAAATTGATAAAATGATGGAGGCCTTAGACACCACTGATAAAGCGAAACAGTTTGATGATTTGGTTAAAAAAAGTACTCAGTATCTTTCATTTTCATTTCTTATAAGTGCGACTCTTAATTTTCTTTTGGCTTACAAAATTTTTACACCCATTGACCTTAGCCTCGCCGCAGAAGTGCAGTCACAAATTTTAAATGATCAAATTGCGCAAATGACGAAATGGTCTTTTGTGGTTATTTTAATTCCTAGCATGCTGATTCTTTTTGCCCTGATCATTTACTTTGGCAAAAAATTTAAAAGCATCACTGGGCACGCCTTAGATTCTTATTTCGTTAAAAATTAAAACCGTCATCAAATTCTGGAGGCGGTGGCGGAGGTGGAAAGAAATCATCTCCCCCATCCATCTGTGGTGGCGGTGGTAAATCAAAACTATCCGCTTCAGGAAACACAGGTGGTGGAAAATCATCAAAGGGCGGTGGCTCCATGGTGTCCATGGGCTCAGTGGGTGCTGGCGGCGGAGGCGAGAATTGGTTAGAAGGTCTGCCGAAATTTCTTCCTGGCATATCGGCTTCCTTGGACCTAGAAAAACTGGCTTTCCCGCCGTAAAGACTTCGTTTCTCAAGTTCATAACGTGGCCGATTTTCTGGTAAACCCAATTCGGTCATACCGTTTAAACCTATGCCCTTTAACAGTCTGAGCTCTTCTGCTTTTTCTAGTAAATACTCTTGGCGAGCCGTAGAATCCTCGGCTCTCAACGATTGTCTCTCGATGATGTGATCTCGGTAAGAAGCCGTTTCCTCTGGAAGTCGCTCCTTTTTTTTCTGCTTGGCATACTCAAGTCTCGCTCTCTCTAATTCCTTGGCCTGAGACTCGAGTAAATCCAGATGCTCTTTCATACCTTGTTCTTGATCCGAATTTCTTTTGTTTTTTTGCGCTAAATACTCTTGAAATCCTCGCACTCGTTCCACTTCAGGATGAAGGGATTCCACACCACGAGAGTTAGGATTCGCCCACGCTGGGGACAAAAAACTCAAACTCAATAAAAAAAAGAAATAATCCCAACGACGCACAGTTTCGAGAATAACAAATAAACAGCTCAATGGGAAAAGGATCTCGACCTCTGTCTCGGACTAGGTTAGATGTTTGCACCATGGAATGGACACAATTTTTTTTAGACCTTTTATCCTTCTCTCTTAAAACTGGCTTGATCGTTTTGGGCTTTGCTGCAGTGATTTTACTGATCACCTGGGCCAGCCTGAATGGCAAGGTAAGCCCTGATCAATTGAAAATTGAAAACTGGTCAGAAAAGTTTTTCACGCAAAAAGATCACCTTCTCAGCTTCACACTGTCTGAAAAAGATCTAAAAAAACACCGCAAAGAAGAAAAGAAATCATCCAAAAAAGCGGATGAAATTTCAAAGCCCAATCTTTTTGTTTTGCAATTTGATGGCGATATTAAAGCCAGCCAAACAGAAGCATTGAAAAATGAAATCACAGCCGTTCTTAGTGTGGCTAAAACACAAGATGAAGTACTGCTGATCCTGAATAGCCCCGGCGGCGTTGTCCACGGCTACGGCTTAGCCGCTGCTGAACTTGTTAGACTTCGTCAGCAATCCATTCCACTAACTGTCAGCCTTGATCAAATCGGTGCCAGCGGAGGCTACATGATGGCTTGTACAGCACAAAAAATTGTCTGCAGTCCCTTTGCCATTGTGGGATCCATTGGAGTCTTAAGTCAGGTGCCCAACTTTCACAGGCTATTGAAAAAAAATGATGTGGACTACCATGAGTACACGGCTGGCAAACACAAAACCACAGTGTCTTTGCTTGCGGAAATCACCCCTGAAAAAGAAGCCAAGTTTAAGGAAATGCTTGAAGCCACCCACGAGCTCTTTAAAAATCACATTAAGAAATATCGTCCTCAGTTAGATTTTGAAAAAGTAGCCACCGGTGAGTACTGGTACGGGACTCAGGCTTTAGAACTAGGACTGGTGGATGAAATTGGCACTAGCCAGGAAATTTTGTTAAAAAAATCTTCCACCCATAAAATTTTATTTTTAAAAATCGAAAAAAAGAAAAAGCTCTCTGAAAAACTCATGGGAGCTTTGCTTGGATTTAAAAATAATCCCCTTGAGATGATGGCAAAAGCTCATCCCTGGGATCAAATTCACTAATGCCGCAACGCATCTTACCTGTTAATTGTTTCGGCTTTTCGCTATTCAACGAGGTTCTCATTTAACGAAAGGTTTTGGCAGCACGTGGAAAATCGAGTTCCGACTCTAAAAGTACAAAATCTCGAAACGACTTTTTTCCTTAAAAGCGGGCCTTTTCGCGCAGTTAAAGGCTTATCCTACGAAATATTCCCAGGTGAAACTTTAGGTATTGTAGGTGAATCGGGCTGCGGAAAATCAGTGACCTCTTTGGCTGTTATGCAGCTGATCGACAACCCTGGCAAAATCACCGGCGGGCAAATTTTATTGGACGGCCAAGATCTTTTGAAACTCCCGACGGCACAAATGGAAGATGTCCGGGGCGCAAAAATCGCAATGATTTTTCAAGAACCTATGACCGCACTGAACCCCGTACTTACAATTGGTCAACAGATCGACGAGCAAGTATTAAGACACGAAAAAGTTTCCAATGATGAAGCCCGCAAACGCTCCATTGAAATGTTATCCCTTGTGGGAATTCCTTCCCCTGAAGAAAGATACGGTAACTACCCCCATCAACTTTCAGGCGGCATGAGACAACGGGCCATGATTGCCATGGCCCTTAGCTGTCATCCCAAAGTTTTAATTGCTGATGAACCCACTACAGCTTTGGATGTGACCATTCAGGCTCAAATTTTAGAACTTTTCCAAACTTTGCAAAAAAAGTTTAATATGGCTGTGCAATTCATCACCCATGATTTGGGTGTGATCTCTGAAGTTTCTGACCGAGTTTTAGTTATGTACGGCGGGCAAGTTTGTGAAAGTGCACCCACTCAAGAATTATTTAATAACCCTCAGCATCCCTATACAGCAGCACTCATGAACTCCCGACCTAAATTAGGTCAACGCACAAAGCGCCTTCAAACCATCGAAGGCACAGTTCCCGCTCCCCACGAATTTCCCAAGGGTTGTCCATTTGCTAATCGCTGCCCTAAGGTCACCCAAATTTGTTGGGACGTTCCTCCACCCGTGACTCAGGTCAGTCCCCAGCACATTGTGGCTTGCTACCATCCCGGAGTGCAAAAATGATAAAAGAAACTCTGCTGTCAGCTCATCAAGTCAGTAAACACTTTCCTGTCAAAAAAGGGTTTTTTCAAAGAACCGTAGGCCAAGTGAAAGCCGTTGAAAAAGTCGATTTGGAAATTTTCAAAGGCGAAACTCTGGGCCTGGTCGGTGAATCCGGTTGCGGAAAGTCCACCTTGGGAAGAACTTTAATTCGTCTTTATGAACCCACTGAAGGTGAAATCACTTTCAAGGGCGAGGATTTTTTAAAACTCAGTTCCAATAATTTACGAAAATCCAGACGTAATATTCAAATGATCTTTCAAGATCCCTTCGCATCACTAGATCCGCGAATGACCGTGGGACAAATTCTTCAGCAGCCCTTAGACGTTCATGATATCGGCACACTTGAACAACGAAAAAAAGAAGTGCAAGAACTTTTAACAACTGTGGGGCTTAAGGCCTCTCACATCAATCGCTACCCCCATGAATTCTCGGGTGGTCAGCGCCAAAGAATCAGCATCGCAAGAGCTTTAGCTTTGAAGCCTGATTTGATTATTTGTGATGAACCTGTCAGTGCCTTGGATGTTTCCATTCAGGCGCAAATTTTAAATCTTCTTAAAGATCTTCAAGAACAAAGAGGACTGACTTACCTGTTTATTTCCCACGATTTATCAGTCATTGAATATTTCTGTGACCGCGTGGCTGTGATGTATTTGGGAAAAATTGTTGAAATTGGAACTCGTGATGAATTGTTTCAAAATCCTAAACACCCTTATACTCAAGCCCTTCTGCAAGCGATTCCCACAGTGGGCGAAGGTAAAAAGACGATGAAAAAATCGCTTTCTGGCGAAGTCCCTAGTCCTTTGAATCCGCCAACGGGTTGTGCTTTTCATCCTCGCTGTGCTTACAAGATGGATCGCTGTGTGACAGAAACACCCAAACTAAGCGCAGTCTCGGCTGGATCCCTTCACCAAAAATCATGCTTCCTAAAGGAGACCTAAAACTCATGCGGACCTTTTGCCTGCTTTCATTAATTGCCGTTCTGTTGAATTCTCCTCAAGTTTTAGCCAATGCAAAAAACCAAGAACTTAAAATTGGTATTAGCCAAGAATTTGAAAATCTCAATCCCATGATCATGACCATGTCCGCTACTTCCTACATCTACGCCATGGTGGGAAGAACGCTGACCACTTTGGACGCCGATTTGAAATGGATTCCTCAGCTAGCTAAAGAAATCCCCTCTCTAGAAAAAGGCACAGCCGTCATTAAAGATATCAAGGGCACAAAAAAAATTGTCGTCTACTGGGATATTATCGAATCCGCAAAATGGGGCGACGGAGTTCCTGTGACCTGTAAGGATTTTGCCTTTTCAAGAAAAGTAGCACTGTCTCCAAATGTTTCCATTGGCAGTAAAGAAGTTTACACAAAAGTAGAAAAAATTGAGTGGGATCCTAAAACTCCAAAAAAATGCACATTCACTTATGATAAAGCTCGCTGGGATTTTTATGATATGGGCCGATTTTTCCCACTCCCCCAGCATTTGGAAGAACCCATTTTTAATAAGTTTTCTAACAAAAAAGAAGGCTACGAGAAAAATTCTTTGTATGTGAAAAGCCCCACAACTGCTGGCCTTTACAATGGTCCCTATAAAATTTCCGAAGTGAAGCTGGGTGATCATATCTCTTTAAGTCCCAATACTCACTGGTCAGGGACGCCTCCTAAGATTCAAAAAGTCATTGTGAAGCTGATTCCTAATACAGGGACCTTGGAAGCGAACCTCAGATCCGGGCAGATCGATATGATCGGCACCCTTGGGATGCTAGCCATGGATCAAGCCCTTAATTTAGAAAAAAAAGTTAAATCTGAAAATCTTAATTTTAATGTGGTTTTCACTCCATCGATTACCTACGAACACATTGATTTGAATCTTGATAATCCCATCTTAAAAGATAAAGCAGTTAGACAAGCTTTGGTTTATGCTATCAACCGTGAAGAACTTGTGAATGCCTTGTTTGAAGGTAAACAACCGGTGGCTGAACATCTTATTTTCCCTAAAGATCCTTGGTACACCAACGATCCCAAACTGATAAAAATCTATCGCTATTCTCGCAGAGAAGCACAAAGACTTCTTGATGAAGCGGGCTGGGTTCCAGGCAGCGATGGTATACGTGTTAAAAATGGTAAACGCCTAACATTAACCCTGATGACGACAGCGGGAAACAAATCCAGAGAATTGGTGCAGGTCTACTTACAAGAACAATGGAAACAAGCTGGCATCGAGATCAATATTAAAAACGAACCTGCCCGTGTTTATTTCTCAGAGACAACAAAGAAAAGAAAATTTCAAGGCATGGCCATGTACGCTTGGGTCAGCTCTCCAGAAAATAATCCCAAAGTGAATCTGTCTTCTAAAAACATTCCCACTGAAAAAAATGGCTTCAGCGGACAGAACTATCCAGGATGGTCTAACAAAACTGTGGATATGGCCTGTGAGAATTTAGACACGGAATTTTCAAGCCAAAAGCGCCGGGAACTTGCGATTCAAATCTTGAAAGCCTACACCGAAGAAGTGCCAGTTATTCCACTTTACTACAGATCTGATGTTTCAGTGGTTCCACCTGGTTTGAAAAACTATCGACCCACAGGACACCAGTACTCAGAGACCAATGAAATTGAGAAGTGGACCTTTTAAGAATTTTTTAGAGGAGACCTATAAATGGCAACATACATACTAAGAAGGTTGATTCAAACTCTAGGAGTTGTGATTTTACTCTCTTATGTTTGCTTTTATTTAATGACGCTGATGCCTGGTGATCCCGTAGAATTAATGATTTCTTCTAATCCGAAAATCACCTCTGAAGACGTGGCCAGACTCAGATCCCTTTACGGTCTGGATCAGCCGGCTTACAAAAGATATTTAAACTGGGTGTCGCAGATTTCCTCTGGCGATTTGGGTCACAGCCGCACCTACCGTGTACCTGTCAGTGAGCTTCTAGGTCCCAGACTTTGGAATACTTTTTATCTCTCGATGCTAGCTCTTACTTTTTCCATTTTAGTGGCTCTTCCCATCGGGGTTTACACCGCATTGAATCCGGGAAGTCGCATGGACTCTATTGTCAGTATGCTGACTTTTTTTGGAATTTCCATGCCGTCTTTTTTACTGGCTTTAATTTTGATTATTATTTTTGCTGTGCAACTCAATTGGCTTCCAGCCGGAGGCACAGAAACCATCGGGGCTGACAACACAGGTTTGGCTGGGATCTTAGACCGAGCGAAATATTTAATCCTTCCTGTTCTGTCTTTAAGTCTTCAGTCCATCGGAAGCTTCGTGAGATACGCTCGTGGCTCGATGCTTGATGTATTAAGGCAGGATTACGTCAGAACAGCGAAGGCCAAAGGCTTAAGTTATCATGTGGTTATCTGGAAGCATGCTTTTAGAAATGCTTTGATTCCCATTATCACAATCATTGCTCTTAGCCTTTCCAGTGTTTTCTCTGGAGCACTACTCACTGAAACTGTTTTTGCCTACCAGGGTGTGGGAAAATTAGTTTACGACTCCATTATGGGAAATGATTTTAATGTGGCCATGGTGTCCTTTATTATTTCGGTCAGCATGGTTTTACTGATGAATTTAATTGCTGATATTCTTTACGGCTTTGTCGATCCACGAATTTCTTATCAATAACTTTTAGGGGCTTGAAATAAAATGAATCAACAAACACAAGACCAACAAAATATTCAAAGCATGGAGCAAGCTCAGCCCCTTTGGAAAATGATCCTGACTCAATTCAGTGAACATAAAATGGCTGTTGCAGGCGTAGTTATTATTCTCTTTTTTATTCTTATGGCTCTGTTTGCTGATCTCATTTCCTATGCCTCAGGTCTTCATCCCCACAGACAAAATGTCAGTGGCCGCTACTTGCTACCCTTTACTTATTCAGAAGTGGGATCCTCTGAAAAAGAAACAGCCGTTGAAAATTGGATCAATCAAAACACGGAAGTCGCGGCTCAGCTGCAAGCTGAAATCGTAGGAAAAAATTTACTCTCTGTCTCTGAAGAAGATGCGCTTTACGAACTCGCATTGATGCCTAAGGAAGAAGGCCAAGAAATTTTAAAACAAATCGAAACGGTGCCTTCCTCTTTTAATCAAATGCTCAGTGATTTTAAAAAATTTCACCCCTTTGGCACCGATGAAGTGGGCCGTGATGTTTTTATTCGCTTGATTTACGGTGCCCGTGTTTCCATTGGTGTAGGAATTTTATCCACCGTGGTGGCGGCATTAATTGGTCTTTTGATCGGAAGCCTGGCAGGTTTTTATGGTGGTTGGATTGATTCACTTCTAATGCGTCTAACAGATGCTTTGCTATCCTTACCATTAATCCCAGTGATGATCGTGATCGCAGCCGTCGATTTACAAAAGGTACCTGTCCTTGCGGACTTTGTGGGCTCAGGCTACGAAAGCATTATCAAAATGGTTTTGATCATTTGTTTGTTTTCTTGGATGACAGTGGCAAGACTTGTTCGTGGCAGTATTTTATCGCTCAAAGAGCGTGAATTTATTTTGGCTGCTCGCACTTTGGGTTGCCAGGATCATACGATTATTTTTAGACATCTGTTCCCCAACGTTGTGGGTCCCATGCTTGTGTCACTCACATTAGGTGTTGGCAGCAGTATTATTTTTGAAGCCGCCCTTTCGTTCTTAGGTTTAGGAATTATGCCTCCCATGGCCAGCTGGGGAAACATGCTCACCAACGCTCAAGAAGTGATTTACAAAAACGTATGGCTGACCATTTTACCAGGTCTTATGATTCTGCTTACAGTGGTCAGCTTTAACTTTATGGGCGATGGGTTACAAAGTGCAGTGGATCCAAAAAGCATCAAACGCTAGGGGTACCAGGCACGTTACTGCCCCGCGCATATCCGAATTCCGGACACTCATCCGAAATCTGACCTTCGGCCTTGTTTTTATGGTCACAACAATCCTTCGAGCCGAAACTCCAAAAAACCTTTGGATGGAAGGGACTTCCTATCCCGTTAATGGAATCAGCAACCCTTACCAACTGGATCCGGACGAGCTCACACAATATCAAAAAAAGGGTATGATCCATGCCCAACAATACCCGGTTGAGATCACAGGAATTTTGCTACCCGAGAAATCGATAACGAAAGTCTTGGGCCTACCTGTTATGCGCTCTCTGTTTCAATGGCTAGGTTTATCGAGTTATGAAGCTGTCAAAAACAATCCTCTGTGGTTTCAGCCTGACAATATCAATCCACAGCTCGACTTCATTGGTTACAGCCGAATTCAAAGAGACGGAGTAACAGGATTTACTGTTAGCTGTGCCATGTGCCACGCCAGTCCCTTCTTCGGAAAAGTGATCATGGGCCTCAGTAATCGCTTTCCCAGGGCTAATCATTTTTTTATTCGTGGTCAAAAAGCGGCACGATTTTATAACCCTCACTGGGCTGAAAAACTGGCAAGTCAGGATTCAAAAAGTGTCGAGATGCTCAATCAATCAGCAAAAAATTTAAATTCAGTAGGCCTTAAGATGCCCTTGCAACTGGGCCTAGATACATCCTTGGCTCAAGTGGCTTTATCATTAAACAAAAGAGAAAATAATCCTTGGGCTGATAAAAGTGAATTCTATGAAAAGTACCCAAGATCTGACGCTTTAGAAGTTTTCCCAGGCGATAGTAAGCCTGCGGTGTGGTGGAACGTAAAGTATAAAAATCGCTGGCTTCTGGATGGCTCTGTGGTGTCAGGTAATCCCATCATCACTAATTTATTATGGAATGAAATTGGGCGCGGTACAGATCTTAGAGTTTTAGATCAGTGGCTTGTTGAGAATCAAAAAGTGATCCAAGAATTAACCACCGCTGTCTACGCGTCCCAACCCCCAAGGATTGAGGATTTCATTGATGAAGATCAAATCTCAAAAACTCAAGCCTTAAAAGGCGAGATCCTTTACAAGAATCTTTGTGCAAAATGCCACGGCGAATTTGAAAAAAACTGGTCTCGGCCCGAGTTTCAAAACTCCGCGTGGAAAATTCAAATTCAAAATTACGCTGTCAGATACCCCGAAAAAACCTCTGTTAAAAATGTGGGAACGGATCCCTGGCGCTATCAAATGATGCAAAGTTTAGAAAAACTTAATGACCTTGAACTATCAAAAAAATATGGCATCCGCATTCAAACTCAAGAGGGATACGTACCACCACCGCTTGTGGGAATCTGGGCCCGGTATCCTTATATGCATAACAATTCCATGCCCAACCTGTGTGCAGTTTTAAGTCCGTCATCAGAAAGACCTACCAATTATTTTGCGGGGCCCGCAGAAAATATAAAAACAGATTATGATTTAAAATGTGGTGGCTATCCCTCGGCTGACCAAGCACCTCAGCACTGGAAAAAGGATGAGCTTTATTATAGATCGCAAAAACCAGGGCTTGGCAAAATGGGTCATGATAAAAAAATATTTATTAAAGATGGCAAAAATCTTTTGTCAGCTGAAGACAGACGAGACCTCATTCAATTCCTTTTGACTCTTTAAGTGACAATTTATTGCTCACTTTTTTCTTATTTATAGGGTGGATCGATCTAACGGCAAAAATCGATTATATTGCCAGTCTGGAATATAATTTTCACTTTGATTGCAAAATCCATTTCAAGGAGATCCGCTATGAACTTATTATTTATGACTTTCTTATTTTCGATTTCTTTGATGGCACAAAATTTACCTGAAGCCATGGAAAATCAATGCCGAACGAGCGCAAAAGAAGTGGCATTAAAGTCTTACCAATCCTGTGTAACGGTTAAGAAATCTCAGCAAATCGAAAATTTAAGAAAAGAGTACCAGGCCAGGCTTATAGAGCTAAAAAATGAGTATGATCAAAAAATTAAAGATCTTTCAAAAAAAGACTCTTCCAGCAAAGATGCTATGGCTAACAAAGATGCTATGGCTAACAAAGATGCTATGGCTAAGGCCCAGGATACGGCACAGCCTACCATCAAGTTAAAAAAAGCAGAGAGCCAAAAAAGTGAAGAAGCCATGGTGGAAGCTGAAATCGTAGAGGTTCAAGAAATGGAAGACACAAGTCTTTAAGACTTATCTGATTTGCAATGAATCGAGGGATCCACTGACTCCCAATTTTCCATTTTTTGTATTAACTTGGCCCTTTAAGGATCCCGATTCTTTTTCCAATTTCCCAGAGGAATTAACCAGAGGCAAATTCAAATTCCAACTTAATAAGTTTTTTTCACTATCAAACTTGGCTTGCAAAGTCGAGTAACCCATCGGAAGTGGCAAAGAATTGAAGGCCTCAATCTTTTGAAATTCAGGATTTACAACTTTTTTTAAAACAAACTTTTCAGCTTGGGATTTGATTTCATAGCCGTCTGAATTTTTTAAAATATCAAAATTGATGTTTTCAAAATTAGCATTTTCCGATTCTAGAGAAGTGAAGTTAAGGCTTAACTGATGAGACAATGTACTTTTATCCCACTTCATTTTCTGAGTTAATTTAAAATTCTGAGAATTGATGACAGTCTGATCATTTTCAAAACTAAAAGGCCATTTCTCAGAACGTAATTGACTGCTTAATGTTCCCGTTTTTAGATTTTGTGGGCCCTTTAAAACCAGATCTCCAAATAAATTTTGCCCATTGAGTTCTGGATTAAGAACACTCATGGTCCATTGACCTTGTACGAGTTGTGCTTGGACGGTGGATTGTTGAATTATGAAGTCTGAAATAAAATTGAGTTCATTTTTTAATGACCACTGACTGTTGGTCCAATCGCCACGAAACCTCAGCTCATTTTGTGAAATCCACTCACCCTGGCCCGTTAAATTTCCTAAATTTTTTATTTCTTTGATGTTTTTAAATAAGGGTCTAAAAGAAGTTTCCAAATCCACCTGTTCAATATTAAAAACAAAGGGGGCCACTTGAAAGGGTTGTAAACTTTCAATTCGCATATCTGGAGTTTTTAACTCTCCAAGGTCACCTTCAATAATAATGTTTCGCAGTAAATGCTTTGAACTTTTCCAGCTTAAGCTTTTATTTGAGCTTTCACTGATAAAAGAAAACCACATGGGTCGATCAGGCCAATTCCAAGGTGTTTTAGTTTTATTTGCCAAAATCTTTAAAAACTGAAAAGGAAAATTATTAAATTGAGTTTTTAGATTCCAGGATTGATTCGATTTTTGCCAATCACCATTGATATCAAAACTTCCCTCTCGCCAATTACCTTTAAGGGAAACATCCAAAAAAGACTCTGGAAATTCTTTATATACAATTTTAAGATTAACATCAGAGTCCACCCCATCTGTTTCAGGGATAGCAAAATTAGAAGTTAAAGTGACATACCAAGGTTGGTTTTCTTGAACTTGAAGTCTTATATTTTTAATATTCCAATCTGTTAATATCCACTGGGGATTACGAATTTTAACCCCTTCGAAGCGGAAATCTTTTAGCACCAAAGGAGGTCTTGACACCCCTTCTGCTTTTGATTTCATGCGCACTGATTTCGAAGCCTGCACTTCTGGCAAGACCTCTGATGTTAAATCTTTGGAATCACACTGAATCAAAGAGCGAAATTCAAGAAAACTTTCCTTAATAACAAGCGATTGCAAAGGCTGACCCTGACTGATCCAATTTGATAAGGACAAAGGAAGCTCAACTTCTTTTGCATAAATCAAGGGCTTACCCCAGCATGGATCCTCAGAAACCACTTTTACGTTTTGTACTTTTACGGCCAATTGGGGAATTAATATTCCATTACGAAAAGAAAACTGAGCCTGGGACCAGCTAATAGTGGTGGTTTTGCCTAAGGCCTTTGTGGCCTCTTGAAGTTTTTGATGAACACCTTTGGAACTGGTAAGCCCCCGAATTGTAAAACCAAGAGTGAGAGAAATGAGAAGTCCCATAAAAAAAATAAAACGACCGGACTGGTCCGTTACGAGCTGGTCGTTATTTGTTTTTTTATATTTCTTAAGACTCATTACTTAAATTCAAAGGAGATGATCTCGTACTCACGGTCACCCTTTGGGCTTTGTACAACAACGTTGTCACCTTTTCGTTTTCCGATCAAAGCGCGAGCCATCGGAGAAAGAATGGATATCAGACTTTTTTTAACGTCAGCTTCATCTAGCCCCACAATTTGATAGTGAGTTTTTTCGTCGTTTTCCAAATCAATTAAATAAACAGTGGCTCCAAAAACAACTGTTTCTGATTTGATCATGGAAGGGTCAATCACTTCAGCCTGAGAAAGTTTTCCTTGAATTTCACCAATGCGACCTTCAATCATACTTTGCCGATCTTTGGCTGCATCGTATTCTGCGTTTTCACTGATATCACCGTGAGATCTAGCTTCTTCAATGGCACGTATAACGGCAGGTCTTTCTTCATGAATCAGCCTGCGGAGTTCGGCGTCTAGTAATGCTTTACCTTTTACAGTCATAGGAAGTTTGTCTGATGTCATCAATCACCTCAAAAGTCGGTCAATATTCAAAAACAATCTCAATAATGCAGAGTATAATAGTGCCAAGGTCTTGTCACTTCAATTAAGGCACTGCCATGAGCCATAATGACTGTTATCATTTTTAAGTTACAAAGGAAAATGAAGTTGGAATATCTCGTCGAAAAATTAAAAAAAGCCCTGCGCGTCACAGTGACCACTCACAGAGATTGTGATGGCGACGGAGTGGGTGCCATGCTGGCCTTTTACCATAGCCTGAAAAAATTAAATATTTCTGTTCGCCTTTTAAGTGTGGATAACATCCCTAAAAAATACTCTTTTCTGCCTGGCTACAAAGACATTGAAGTCTTTCACCCAGAAAAGGAACCAGACCTTGGCGATTTACTGATCGCTTTTGATACCAATGATTCCAGACGCATTGAACCTTTGGCTTCTTGGGCTAAAAACTCAGGTGAAGTTTTATTTATCGACCATCACCCTATTTTAGAAAATGGCCCCCACCCCGGCCATGGATCATTGATTAATATTCAAGCCGCTTCAACAGGTGAGATGACTTTTGATCTGATTCAATTTTTAAAAGTAGAAATGGATGCCAACATTGCACAATGCTTGTACTCAAGCATTGCTTTTGACACTCAGCTTTTTCGCTTCATTCGAAAGTCTCCAAGGTCGCATCAAATTGCAGCTGAACTTATGGTGCATGAGTTTGATCCCACTGAAATTCACAGAAAACTTTTTGGCAACCAAAGCCCTGAAAAACTTCGCTTCCTAGCAAAAGCTCTTTCAGAAATTGATTATCTTCATAGCGGAAAAGTGGCCTATTTAAATTTGAAATATGAAGATTTCACTCAGCACCGAATGGATCCAGAAGCTTCCCGGGATGTGGTCGATATGATGATGAACGTCGAGGATGTGGAAATTGCAGTTTTGATCCGAGAAGAATCAAAAAATAAATTAAAAATCAGTCTCAGATCCAAAGGTCGGCACGAAGTTTTGAGTCTTGCTGAAAGTTGGCAGGGTGGTGGACATTTGTTTGCTGCTGGTGCCACTTTAGAAAATGTGTCAGTCCAAACACTTTATAAAAATTTATTGGATTGGCTTAAAACTCATTTATAATAAGTCCATGGAATCCATAGAAAAACGCTTTAAATGCCCCTACTGTTTTCAAAGAATTTCTTTTATTCTTGATACAACTGTCGATGGAACTCAGACCTATATCGAAGATTGTGAAGTCTGTTGCCAACCCATTGAAGTCACTTACGACAGTCAAAATGGAAAAATCGAATTTTTTGATAATCAAAAAGTAAATTAAACTTTTAAACGAAACTCGATGATCTTTTCCACATCCGGCCTGCAGGTTCCACAAGCAGAAGAACTCATGGTCCATTTGGAAATCATCTCACTTGTTTCAGCTCCTAAAAACAAAGCCTGCTCGACGGATTCAAGACTTACGTTACGGCAGTGACAAACTTCTTCGTGATCATACACATGTTTCCACTGATCTTTTAATTTTAAAATCAGTTCTTTAATTAACAATTGAGTATGACTTCGTCCTTTCGGTAGTGGCCACAGACTTAAATCAGAACCATATTGATTTTTGAATTCTTTAAGATCATTAAAAAGCTGCTCGCAGCCGATGATTTTCATATTAAAGGGCTTCAGACTGGTTACTTCCAAACGGTCTCGGCCCCGAATTTCAGCTACGATTGGTAAATCCATCTCAACATGCTAAGGGCTTTTCCATTTTTCGGCTAGCTCTGCTCGACGAAGGTCAATGGCACGAAGCAGTCTTTTTTTAGCTAACGCACCAGTGGCCAGCCATCCTAGATATCCCAAGGGAAAATCATAATGAATTTTATGGGTCACCAAAGTGCCACCACCTAGTGCTTCCACACCTGTTGACCAATTGACATCCAAGCCAGAAATTTTTAGTTTTTCATCGGTTTTTAAAGATTTTGCGACATCCTCGGACCTAGCCTGCAAAAATTGCTGCGAGATGATCCTGTCGATTGGTTTTTGAAAAATTTCTTCAAAAGCAGAATTCAAATCCGGGTATTGAAATTTAAATTTCAAAGTTTTTTTAGAAAGTACTTTTTGAGAGCCTAATAAAACTTCAGACATTTCACCAAACAAAGCCTGCATCGCTAAAGTTGGCACCGACGGACCAAAGGGACGCCCTAAAGCTTTGGCTAATTTTTTTGAAAATTCACGGTTGGTTTCAGGCCCTGGGCTTGTGAAATTAATGACCCCCGATTGACTAGAGTCATCCAGGCAACTGATAAACAATTGAACCGCATCATCCAGATGAATCCAGCTCATCCATTGCTGACCGCTGGCTAAAGCACCACCCACACCTGCACGAAAAGGGAACAGCATTTTTTCCAATGCTCCGCCTTGAGAAGCTAACACGATTCCAAGTCTTGCTTTCACAATTCTTTTAGCCCCACTTTCATCAGCGGCAGCTTCCCATTTTTTACAAACATCGGCCAAAAAACCTGAACCCAAAGTGCTGTCTTCATTCAATTCTAAATTTTCTCGGCTTCCATAAATTCCTATGGCCGAGGCTTGAATCCACACTTCTGGCACAACTTTGAAGGACCGAATCAGATTTTTTGTTGATTCTGTTCGCGACTTTAAAATTAAATTTTTTTGCTCATCGGACCACTTCTTGTCGGCGACACCCTCGCCTAATAAGTGGATGACAGCGTCCACTTTTTTTTCCGAAAGTGGCAGTGGAGATTTCATTAAATCCCCTTCGATCACTTCACAGGGAAAGGCCAACTGATACTGGGCCTTTTTTTTATTTCTTGAGACAACTAAAACTTCATGACCATTTTGTACAAGTTTAAGTCCAAGCTTGGATCCAATAAGCCCCGTGGCCCCCGTTAGTAAAATTCTCATGTGTCTGTTTTTCCCTTCAGTGCCAGATCAAAGGCTTTGAGACATCGGTCCCGGGCTTCTTTGTGATCAATCATGGGTTTTGGATAAGCTGATGTTCCAAACTCGGGAACCCATTTTTTTACATATTTTAAATCAGGGTCAAATTTTTCAAGCTGAGTTTCTGGGTTAAAAATTCTAAAATAAGGAGCTGCATCACAACCCGTTCCTGCCGCCCATTGCCAGTTTCCATTGTTAGCAGAAAGCTCGTAATCAAGCAGTAGGCTTGCAAAATAACGTTCACCTTTAAACCAATGCATCAGTAAATGCTTTGTTAAAAAAGAAGCTGTCACCATGCGCACTCGGTTATGCATATACCCCGTTTGATTCAGCTCTCGCATTCCTGCATCCACCAGTGGATAGCCAGTTTTGCCATCACACCACTTTTTAAAATCTTCTTTATCATCTCGCCAAGCGACTTTTTCAAAAGCCGGCCGGAAGCTAGAGTTGGTGACTTTAGGAAAATGCCAAAGTATTTGCATGAAAAATTCTCGCCAAATCAGTTCTGACAACCAAATATCTGAATTTTTTTGTGCAAGTGCTGCCATCTTTCGAATGGATAAAGTTCCAAACCTTAAATGAAGTCCCAAGTGACTGGTGCCTTTTTCCAGATAAGGAAAATTACGATCGTCTGCATAGTTTTTTAAAGTAGAAGTGGATACATCCTGGCCGGGATATGTAAATTCTGTTTCTTTAAATCCGATGCTTTCCATGGTGATTAGCTTTTGTGGCTTTGCTGACTTAAAAAATTGACTGGTTAATTTTTCGGATTCGAAGCTTTTAAAACTTTCACTGTTCAACTGTGCAAGCCATTTTTTCTTGTAAGGCGTATACACTGTGTAGGGTTTTTTTTGATCGGTCAAAACTTCAGATTTTTCAAAAATCACTTGGTCCTTGAAAGTGTGAAACTCAATTTGGCTGGATTTGGCCCAGGCTTGCACATCAGCATCCCGCTTCTGTGGGTAAGGTTCATAATCGTGATTGGTGAAGATTTGATTCAGCTGATATTCTTTGTGAAGGGATTCTAGAATTTCAAGAGGCTTACCATGGAACACCAAAAGATCACTTCCTAGGTCATTCAGCTTTTTCTTCATTTCGGCAATGGTTTGATGAAGAAACTGAACCCTTAAATCAGTGGGGCTTTTCAGACGCTCTAAAATCATAGAATCAAAAATAAAAATGGGAATGATTGTGTCATTTGACTTGAGGGCCTCTGTAAGGCCACGATTATCCTCGAATCGGAGATCTCGACGGAACCAAAAGAGAGAGTGTTTTGACTTTGCCATAGGATATGTTTAAATCTTTTCACACAAGAAGTACAGGCGGCAATGTCAAATAGCAATTCGAACAAAAAACTCACAAAAATTAAAACTGGGATTTTTTCCCGAGGTCTGACATTAGCAAAATTAACAGCCCAGGCCGGTGCAGGATTTGCGACTCAAAAAGTCACAGGCCTTGTTAAAAGTAAAGCGGCTCAAGACATCAGTTGGCAGTCTTTCATCATGAATCAAGCCAAAAATTTTTCCACTGAAGTGGGAGAACTCAAAGGCAGTCTGATGAAGGCGGGACAGATGCTTTCTGTTTACGGCGAATATTTTTTCCCACCTGAAGTGAATGCCGTTCTTAAAACTTTACAAAATGAATCTCCCCCACTGGGTTGGGAACAGATGCAGGCCATCTTAAAAAAAGAATGGACCCCCGAGCAGTGGGCTCAATTGGAAATCGAAACCGAACCACTGGCCTCTGCGTCCATGGGGCAAGTTCATAGGGCTAAGATTAAAGCCACTCAAGAAATTGTGATTGTTAAAATTCAATACCCAGGTGTGGATCAAGCCATCGAATCTGATCTTAAAGCATTGAAGAAATTTTTAGTGATGATCGAGGCTTTGCCTAAAAATTTAGATCTTGATCCTTTAATGCAAGAAATGAAAGAAATGCTGTCTCAAGAAATGGATTACACCCGAGAAGTGGAATTGATGGAACTTTACCGCAGCCATCTCAATTCAGATTCCAGATATATTGTGCCAAAAGTTTTTCCGCAGTTTTGTACAAAAAAAGTCATCGTTTTAAGTTTCGAGCGTGGCCTCAGGGCTGATGATCCTATCATTCAAAGCCTCAGCCAAGAGCGAAGAAATAAAATTGCACAAAACTTCTTAGATCTTTATTTTAAAGAGCTTTTTGAATGGCATTTGATTCAAACAGATCCTCACTTAGGAAACTATCGCCTGCGGATGGATCCCATGGGGCATGATAAAATCGTGCTGTTTGATTTCGGGGCCACGAAAAAATTTGATGCAGAATTTATGAATAATTATGCCAGCATGATCCGCGGTGCTATTCTTAAAAGTCCTGACTTCGAAGAGGCTTCTTTTAAACTTGGTTTCATCAGAAAAGAAGATGATGAAAAATTAATTCAAATCTTCAGAGATTTTTGTTTTCAAACCGTTGAACCCTTTGGCCCATCCGCCTATGATTGGAAAAACACCGATCTTCCTAAACGAATCACGCAAATTGCCATTCGAATCATCAAAGAATTTCCCCTTCGAACTCCGCCTCGGGAAATTGTTTTCTTAGATAGAAAAACAGCAGGAGTTTTTATTTTCCTCTCTGTTTTGGGTGCAAAATTTGAAGCAGGCCCCATGATCATGAAGTATCTTGTGAAAGATTCAAAAAAGTGATCTCGCAAAAAAAACTCTCTACCTACGCTTGGGTGCTGGTTTACTACACCCTGTTTGTTATTGTGTGGGGAGCTTGGGTCCGAATTTCACACTCTGGTGATGGCTGCGGAAAAAGTTGGCCCCTGTGTGACGGAGTGCTTTTCCCAAAGGATGCAGAAGCTAAAACTTGGATTGAGTATTTTCACAGGCTGACCTCAGGGATCTATGGCCTTGTGGTGATTCATCTTTTTTATTTGAATCAAAAGTTCTTCCCTACCAAGACACTACAGCGTGTTTTTGGTTTTTCCACTTTGATTCTTATGATCATCGAAGCGGCATTGGGTGCAGCCCTCGTGCTAAAAGGACTTGTGGGTGAAAATGCCACTATTTTTAGGCTGGTGGTGATGACCCTGCATCAGATCAATAGTCTACTACTGGTGGGATCCACTGTGGCTCTTGCTTGGGTGACAGCAAAAGATCCTATTTATCAATGGGATTTAAAAAAACTTTTTCTTCACAGAGGCCTTTTGTTTTTATTTATTTTTATACCTGCCACCGGTGCCTGGGCTGCTTTATCAAACACACTTTTTCCAAGCACAGATTTACTACAAGGTTTAGCTGATGATTTCAGCTCGGATAGCCCTTGGATATTAAAACTCAGAATTCTTCATCCACTGTTAGCCACAGGATTTTGTATTTATTGGTCTTACTTTTTTTGGAATCAATCTGAAGAAACCCAAGACCCAAAGGTCAAAAAAAGTAGCCAATATTTAGCCGCTTTTTTTGTTGCCGCATTAGGCTTTGGAGCTTTGACATTGATTAGCCTAAGCCCGGTATGGATGAAGCTTGTGCATTTAATTATGGCGCAGCTTCTGTGGATTTTATTAACCAGTTACGTGATGACTTCGTTACTTTCCACCAAACGGTAAAGCACTTTTATTTTGTCATTCAAATCGTCCATCTCAAGCACCATTTGCTGGATATCGTAATCTTTAATCAGGTATGTCGCAAAAGCTCCCACAATTTCTTGAGGGCCCACAAGGCCTGATAAAAACATCTGCTTCTGCTCTTGATCAGGAATGTGGTTATGAATCCATCTTGCTAAAATTTGATTAAGCAATCCCACCCACTGCAAACTTTTTTCGTGCAATTCGTGATTCTCAGGCTTTTTTTCTGCCTCTAAAATCAGATAACTGGTCTGCGATGATTTTAAATTTCCTAATTTGACTTTGCCTTCCGCCTGAATAAAGACCAGCAAAGTTCCATTTAGTCTTTCTTGAACGATCCTGGCATAACCGTAGCCAGCGATTTCTCTGACGTAGGATAGTTTTTCCCCGGCCAAATGAGGTTTTACATTTTCAATATTATCAATAAAGCCCAAAGCGATGGGAATATTTTGAGTGATGGAATCTCGAACCATCTGTACGTATCGGGGTTCGAAAATATTAAGGGGTTTTGTTGTTCCTGGGAACAAACACACATTAACCAAAGGAAATAAAAAAACATCAAGCTGGCTCAAACTATAATAAGGATAGTCTGAAATACAGGATGGGGTCTACTTGAAACCCTTTTTTTTGAACCAATCCTGTAAAGGTGCAATGAAGTCCACATTGGATTTTAAGAATGGGACCTGATCCAGCTTCTTCCAATGAATCCACTGTATTTCCTCATGGCTTTTTTTACTCCACCTTTGGTCTTGAACTTCCGTCACAAAAAGATGAATCCCGTATGGCAAGGATTCCTTAAGCATTAGAAACATAAGAGGTCCAGTGAGGTGGATCTCCAGCTCCTCAAAGATTTCTCTTATCAAGGCCTGGCTTGTGGTCTCACCTTGCTCCACTTTACCACCAGGAAATTCCCAGGCCGAGTCTCCCCATTTTTGGCTCTCGGGTCTTTTTGCCACTAAAACATATTCACCATAAACAAGAGCTCCCGCTACGACTTGAATCATGAATCTGGACTCCTCAATCGAGTGATTAAAAGCGCAAAATGAGAGTTGTGATTTCTCAGCCGACAACAACTAAAATTATTCTCTGGAATACCCTGGCCTTTCAAGCAGGAAGTCTGAATATTGGTGGGTTTTTAGCGTGTTTTAAATTTGTCAGTCACGTGACGGGATTTTCCACTCTTTTTGCTGCTGAACTCGCCATGGGTCGATTTCGCCAAGCCCTAGGATTTTTAACGGTGCCTTTGTTTTTTCTTTTAGGAAGTTTTATCTCTGGATTTTTGATTGATGCAAAAGTTCAAAGGGGCGAATCCCCACGCTTTGATCTGGTTTTTTTACTGCTTAGTTTTTTAACAGCTACCATTTTAGCCCTTGGAGCCAGTCACGTTTTTGGTAAGTTCGGCATGAGCGTGAATATGGATAAGGATTATTATTTACTGGCTCTCCTTTGTTTAAGCTGTGGTTTACAAAACGCCACTGTGACCTCGGCTTACGGAGCCATCGTCAGAACCAGTCACTTAACGGGCCTGACAACGGATTTAGGTATAGGTCTTTCAAGACTTTTCAGCCTGAAAGAAAAAACTGAGCAAAAAAAATTAGAAATTAAAGCCAACCTCATGAGGGCCGGAATCATTTTTTCATTTACTTTGGGGTCTGTGGTTTCTGGCTACTTGTTTGTGAAATTTGCTTACTGGGGATTTGTGATCCCCTTTCTTATTAGTGTAGGACTTTATGTTTTGACCCTCGCTTTTAAAAATAAAAAGGTGTAGCCTGACAGTGTTATGATTGATGCAGGAAATTCCTTTTTTATTATACTGATCGCAGGCATTGCTTTTTTTCACTACGGAATGGGTCTTGCCAGCCAGTCCATCGAAAAATTACTTGCTAACCGCATCACCCAATTGATGACAAAAATCTCTGATAATAATTTTTTGTCTGTGGTTGTGGGGATTTCATTAACAACCCTTTTACAAAGTTCAGGGGCTGTCACATCCATGCTTGTAGGTTTGGGATCTGCCAAGGTCATTAATCTGAAGCAAGTGATGGGTGTGATTATTGGGACTGCCATTGGCACAACCATCACTGTGCAATTGATTTCTCTTAACATTTCTGAATTGGCTCTACCGATTTTTGCTCTCGCCTTTCTAATTTATTTTCAAACTAAAAAACCTGGAGTCAAAAACACAGCCCTGGCCTTTATGGGTTTTGCACTTTTGCTTTTAGGAATGAAGATGATGGGCGACAGCGCCAGACATTTTTCTGAAAATCCTATGCTCGCTGATTTCTTTCAAAGCCTAAGAAATAATCCAGGTTATTCACTGATGATCTCCATTGTTTTTTGCTCGTTTGTTCACTCCAGTGCTGTGACTGTGGGTCTTGCCATGTCACTAGCTTCGGCTCAGGCCATTCGTGTAGAAGATGCCATGCTTTGGGTTTACGGAGCCAACATCGGAACCACTTCCACAGCCCTGATTGCAGCAGCAGGCTCTAATTACATTGGTAAACAAGTAGCCTGGGCCCACTTTTTTTATAAAACCCTCAGTGTGTTGATTTTTTATCCCTTCACTCAGGGCTTCGTTCAGTTACTCATGAGCTTTGATACTACACCAGCCAGGATCACCGCCAATGCTCATCTGATTTTTAACGTGATTTCAGCTATATTATTTTTTCCTTTTATTAGTAAAGGAGCAGAAGTCATTCAAAAGATGTTTCCAAAAGGTCCTCAAGATGAGTTTGGTACGGATTACTTAAAGCTTAATAATTATCAAAGTAGTGCACTTGCCACATCCTATGCGAACCGCGAGATCATGCGAACCGCTGACATTGTGTCCAGCATGATTCATGATTCACTTAAACTTTTTGATGGATCAGACCCCGTCCTTTTGGAATCCATCAAGGACCGCGATAACAAAGTGGATTTTTTATACCGAGAAACAAAAATGTTTTTATTGGATCATGCTAATAAATCCAATGTGGCCGTTCAACAAAACATTTTAAGTATGATCATGTTTATCTCGGATCTTGAACGGGCTGCAGACGCCATCGACATTAACATCACAACTTTAGCCATCAAAAAAAATGCTTTGCACTTAGAATTTTCGCCGGAAGGTTGGAAAGATATTATAGCCATGCACACGGCGGTTACGAAAGCGGCAAGCCTTGCCATTAACGCTTATCAAAATAAAGTTCTTTGCTCAGAGGCCATTCAATTGAAACGCGAACTGGCTAAACTTGAAATCTCTTTAAGGGAAGCTCATATCTCAAGACTGAACCGAGGCATGAAAGATTCCATCAACACAAGCTCTATCCACTTGGATCTATTAAGCGAATACCGAAGAATTGCATCTCTGCTTTGCAATCATGCTTATAGCCATACCAAACATAAAAAAGAGTAGTCGGTCATGCCGCAATTAGCAGCCATAGGACTTTTGATAATATCGAATTTGTTTATGACCTTTGCTTGGTACGGGCATTTAAAAAATCATAAAACAAGTGCGCTTTGGCTTGTGATACTGATCAGCTGGGGCATTGCTTTTTTTGAGTACTGCTTTCAAGTTCCTGCTAACCGCATAGGCTCAGAAAAATTTTCTTTACCTCAGCTTAAAATCATCCAAGAGGTCATCACCATGGTGGTTTTTGCAGGCTTTAGCTTTTGGTATATGAAAGTTCCATTAAAGATGGATTATCTGTACGCAAGTTTTTGCCTTGTGGGGGCTGTGTATTTTATTTTCCGTTCTTGATTATATTCACTCATATGAAACCCAATCAGCGATAGCCAAAATTAACATTTAACTTAAATTCTTTGTTTTCGACCCACTTTTTAATGACGAGGGAAAACCAACCAAGGATAGCGATACAATAAAATACAAACAAAAGCTGAAACCTTAAAAAACTGCGATATGAGCCGTCAGAATCAACAACTAGCTTTGGCCAAATCGGTCAAACTGAAATATTGGCCAGTATTTCACTTCGGTTTTCATAGAAGCTTACGTGGTTTGCATTGTTTTGGTGAAGCCATCCATTGAGCGACAGCCGCATCCACTTTTTTCTTTTGCTTGGTGTTTAGCTCTACAAGAATTTGTTCTTTAGTTGTTTTGAAAGCCGCCTGATCATAGTCGTAAACTGCAAATTTCTCAGCCAAAGAATAATTGACCCCGGCCATTTCCAGATCCTTTTTTATATTACATAAGGGACACTTAATTTTTGCCTTTGGACTTTGCCAATGCAGCTCCCCAAGGACCATAAGAGCCTTTGGTTGCCCTTGGGCGGCAGCAAGGTTAATCAATTTTAAAGATTCAGCACGGTATTGATCTGAAAGTGCTTTCGTTGCCGCAGGTTTATCAACGTACAGAAGCCCCATACGAAACTGAGCATCGCAATCACCGTTTTCAACCAAAGGCTTCCAATAGCTTTCCGCGAGCTCAAGATTGCCGCGTTCATACCAGCGTAGGCCAACAGCATAAGGTTCTGACGAAAGCATTTTCGTCGCGCATCCAGAAGTTAGCAAAAGCCAAGAAAATATTAATATGTATTTTTTCATACAAGGAACGCTAACAGAGGGACAACATTCTGTCTAGATCAAGGGGTGTACTCCAGTTTACTTGCCGAAGATTTTTTTGAACTGCGTTTTGAGGGTCACAACTAATTCAATTTGATCATTCGAATAATCAAAGTTTTTTGTATTCACAATAATATCAATTTCATTGATTTTACCATTTGACCAGTAGCTTGATGATCTTGATTGTTCGGATGCTTGCTCATCTTGAAAATCATTACTGAAAGTGATTGAATTAATTCCATCTTTTATTTGTTTTGAACTGATGTAGATGCCGCCAATTTTAATTTTTTCGGCGCCTAGCTCGTAATTGGCTAACTCAACTGCTTTGCCAATGGATTCCCATTTGTCTCGGGGAATAGAATCGATTCCGATGTAAAATTTGATAGGAGAATTGACGGTTAAAGTTTTACCTTGGGCATCTAAAAAACCCGAGCTCTCTGCCAATGAAGTAGACACCATGACCAAAACTGACAAAGTGAGGACTGTTTTAACGGTTTTAAGCACAATGAGCTCCTATATTTTGTATTAAATCAATAATAGGATGGAACCTGCAAAATACGTTCTCTAAGTGCGCAGATGAGGTTCGCGGTGAGCCGCAACGATTTGGAGTGCTCAATAACGATGCTCGAAACTAGCCTCTCAACGCTGTGAGATCATGCTCAAATTTCTACACTCAAACGCACTTTACTTTATAGGTCGCTTTTTTAATATCCACATACTCAGCTGATACAAGCTGCAAAAGCTCCTTTGCAAAATTGATAGGCTCAATTTTCAAATCTTGCAGTGACAAGGTTTTGACCGGAGTCCCTGCATTGGTCACATTCATCGCAAAATGCACCAGCACCGAATTTATCGACCGAGTGGCAATACTGATCGAGAGCTTCTGATCATTCAGGTACAGATCATCACCGGATCTAGCTAAAAGCTGCCCCGTTTTTTTATAAATTAAGTTCTGAACGATACTTGCGAACAGTCTTTGTAAAAAAACACCGGACATTAAATTCGTATCAAAAACTTCAAATAGAAAGTGCAGCATTTCATCACTTTTTATTTGTGATTTTTCTAGTAAGTCTTCCCCGTCCACCATGTGATCAAAGCTGACATCACACTGACCAATAAAAGCCACACAGGAATCCCCAAGCAAGCCATGATCAAGGTAGTTAAATAGAGGTCTTAACTGTGAGCCATCATAATTTAATTTTTTATCATAAAACTTTGTTAGCATTTTGACCTACTTAATAAAGTTAAGACCGTTAGCTTCAAAAGCCCTTTTGGCCCGTTGACAGGATTCACACTGACCGCACCAAGATTCATCATCATGATAACAAGGCCATAAATCATACAAAGGAACTTTTAGCTCTATCGCTCTTTTTACAATTTGAGTCTTGTTCAGTCGTGTTGTGAAGCACTTTGTTTTAACTGCGTTGTTGGTAGAAAAAGAAAAACTTTTGTCTAAAGAATTGAGAAATTCTTCTGAATTATCAGCAAATGTCGAAGCTTCTTCGATGTTAAACCCAGGGACCACCACATCCGCTTTTAAATTTTCAGCAAAGCCTGCCGCAATATTTAAAAAAATTCCATTTCGGTTGGGCACCCACACTGATTTTGCTGTTTTTTGTGAAGCCGATAAATCATCAATCTGCACTTCCTTTTGCCCTGGAATGTGTAAGCTTTGATTAATAAGGCTTGAACCCTGAAAGCTTTTAAAAAAAGAAAGATCCAAAACTTCATGGGGGATTTTTAACTTTTCACAAAGAGCTTTTGATTTTTCGATTTCTTTTTTTACAGCTTTTTGACCGTAATTAAAAGTTAAAGCTAATAATACAGATCCTGCCTGATGGGCCTCATAAAGATTCACACTGGAATCGAGCCCTGAAGACAAAAGTACAACCGATTTCAAAGGTTCATTTCCAATTCAATAGATTTAAAAATTTGTGTTTCTTTCACATCTTCAATCAAAAGCTGTATCGTTTCTCGGCCCTTCCATTCATTGACCTGGACTTGAAAAAGCAGATCCAGTGATCCCCTGTGGGCAATCACTTCGGCTTGCCTAGGACTTGGACTAAATAGCAAACAAGCTAAAGTTTGATTAGAATGAGGTCTTGTCACTTCAAATTTGAGGTGACCACCTTTTAAAGTTTTGAATGACTTCAAATCCACATTTTGCAAATGAAACACCGGTGCATCAAAGCCCACACCAAAGGGTTCTAGTTTATTTAAAGATTTGACCAATTCCCAATTGATTTCCTGCCACTCGATTTTTGAGTCAAATTCCAATTCTGAAATTTTTTGCTCAGCTGAGTTAAAAAAATGATTCAGGCCTTGAGCTAAATTTTCCACCTGATCAGCATTGGCCTCAAATCCTGCAGCCTGGGCATGTCCTCCGAAGCGAAGCAAACATCCAGAGACACTGGTCAAGGCTTCCACTAAAGAAATTTCGAAACCATCAGGACGCCTGCAGCTACCGACAATTTTTTTCTCTTCTGGATCAAGGCTTGCTACAAAGCAGGGCTTTTGTGTTTGTTGACTTAAACTGGTTGCGATTAAACCAATGATGCCTCGGTGAAATTGGTCTGACACCACCACGTGACAACTGTGATTTTTTTGATCTTCAATTATTTTTAAAGCCTCTTTTAATGTTTCAGCCTGTAAATTCACCCGCTCTTGATTCTGACTAAGTACTTGAGTGATCACACTTTGTGCTTTTTCAAAATCAGTCATCAAAAAAAGATCCAATGGCAAAAGTTCACCTTCCAGTCTAGATAAGGCATTGAGTTTTGGTGCGAACCTGATCGCTACATCAGAACTTGTGAGTTCTTTATCTGCAAGCCCTAGGGCTGATAAAAGTGCTGATAACCCTGGCCTTTTTGTTTCAGCTAAAGCTTTAAGGCCCACTTGAATCAGCACCCGGTTATCACCCACTAAGGGAACCATGTCTGTTAGTGTTGCTATCGTGAAGCAATCCAGAAGTTCTTTTAAATTGAGTGACTTATGTTTTCCTAAATTGAGATTGGTGAAGTGTCTTTTTAGAGCCCGCATTAAAGTGAACGCCACACCGGCTCCACTTAAATAACCCAACCCCGATGAGTCACATTTTTGATTGGGATTCACAATGATCAAAGCCTCAGGAAGTTCAGCTGCAGGCAAGTGATGATCAGTGATAATCACATCAAGACCTAATTCTTTGGCCCTTGTGCAAGCAAGGCTTGCTGTGATTCCCACGTCACAAGTGATTATTAAACCAACACCTAAAGCATGCATTTCATCCACAACTCTTGAGTGAAATCCGTAGCCGTCTTTTAATCTTTTAGGTTGATAGGGAACTAATTTTAAAAAACCTAAATCCTCTAAACCTTTTTTAAGAAGGGCACATCCACTGGTGCCGTCTAAATCAAAGTCGGCATAAATGCATATTTTTTCATTATTTCTAAAAGCTTTTTCAAGCCTAAGGCAAGCTTCACTCATCCCATGAATCAGTAAGGGATCTTTTAAAGATTGAAGATTTTCATTTAAAAAAGAATTTAAAGAGTCATCATCTTGAAATCCACGAGAAATAAAATAGCTTTTTAACGGACGAGGCCAGTCTTGAAAGACTGGCCCTGAATCTAATTCGTTAGAATCTCTTGCTTTCCAAATCTTCATGCGTTTTGTGCGCGAGAAAGCTTAGAACCACGAAGTTTATCAATCACGATAATCATGGGTGCTGCTACGTAAATGGATGAGTAAACACCAAATACGATACCAACAGTTAATGCAAAAGCGATATCTTTCACGGCTCCGTCAGCAAAAATGTAAAGACATAAAGCAGAGGTAAAAACTGTGCCTGATGTAATGATCGTTCGACCTAACATATCGTTGATGGCTTTATTGATAATAAAAGGCCAACCTTTGTCGTAATAGTTCCCCACTGTTTCACGAATTCTATCAAAAACCACAATGGTGTCGTTCAATGAAAAACCGATCAAAGTCATGATCGCAGCTAGAGCCGGAACATTGAGCTCTTTTCCCATAAGGTTATAAATCGCTAAAGTGATAACAGCATCATGGAACAAGCAGATCACAGCCCCTGGTGCGTACTGATAATCAAATCGGAAAGCCACGTAACCTAAAATCACTAGCAAGCAATAAAACACGGCTAAAAATCCGTTTCGCTTTAGTTCAGCTCCAACTTGAGGACCCACTGTATCAACCCTACGAATTTCGGGAGTTTGATCTTTATAAGTGGTTTCAATGGTGGATTTTAGTTTTCCAAGCAAAACTTGCATCTCTTCGTTTTGTTCTTTTTCAGTGGGTTTTTTAGGAGTCTGAAAGCGAATCACGAATTCTGAGTTTTCACCGATACTTTGCAGGCTGGCATCGCCGATATTAAGTGTTTCCACTGTTTTTCGTAATTGATCAATTGTTACACTTTGATCAGCAAACTTCACTTGAACTTCAGTTCCACCGCGGAAATCGATTCCGTAGTTGATTCCTGTTGTTGCGAGGTAAACCAGTGATACGAAAGTCAAAACCAGACTGATACCACCAAAGATACCAATGTTTCCGACAAAATCAAATTTTCCAAAATCATTTGTTTTTTTCATATTAAAATATTTCCTTAAATGCTTATCTTTTTAAGACCAAATTTGTGAATCAAAGTATCAGCGATCACCTTACTGACAAACACATTACCAAACAATGTGGTCACGATTCCGATCAGTAATGTCACAGCAAATCCTCTGACAGGTCCTGTTCCAAGGATAAATAAAATCAAAGCCACAGAAGACACCGTAATATTTGAGTCAATAATTGCAGACATGGCTTGACCATAACCTTGCTTCAAAGCGGCCGCCCAGCTAACACCGCGAGCGATCTCTTCTTTAATTCGCTCTTGAATTAATACGTTCGCATCCACCGCAAAACCCACTGTTAGTGCAATACCTGCAATTCCAGGAAGCGTTAGTGAGGCTCCGAAGGCTGATAACAACGCAATCAATGAAGTGATATTAACAACGATGGAAACAGATGCGATCACTCCGAAAGCTTTGTAATAGATCATTAAAAATAAAATAATCAAAGCAGCACCAACTAAAGATCCAGTTTGCGCTTTTTTAATAGAATCGGAACCTAAAGAGGGTCCCACTGTTCTTTCTTCCAATTGCTCAAGTCTTGCTGGCAAAGCACCGGCACGAAGTGAGGTTGAAATCATTTGTGCTTCCGCGATGGTTTGTTCACGGTTTCCACGGCCCAAAGTAATCTGGGCCTGTCCGCCACGAATGGGCTCGTTTATATTAGGAGCTGATTTTACAACTCGGTCCAATACGATGGCCATTTGATTTCCCACGCCTTTAGTTGTGAGATCACCAAATTTAACAGCGCCTGCAGGATTGAATTTTAACGACACCACAGGAACGCCACTTGTTCCATCGTAGCTAACGAAAGCATCATCGAGATCATTTCCACCCAAACCATCATTGGCGTTTAGTAAATAAGGAGTGGCTCCCATTTCCATTCGTTGAGCGTTTTCATTTTTTTCAAAATAAACCACTGAATCAGCTGGCAATTGAGACTTTAAATCCTGATTCAATCGATCCACATATTCGGAATACTTGAGTGTGCCCATGGAATAATTCCCTGCTTTTTCAGCAGCAGTAATCATTTCCACAAGTTTATCTTGAGAGATTCCACGGTTCAGCATTTGAAAATCAAGTTTTGCAGTTGTGTTGATCAGCTCTTTAGCACGCTCGGCATTGGCCATACCAGGGAGTTGCACCATGATACGGTCTTCACCTTGTTGAGCAATGGAGGGTTCAGCCACACCAAACTCATCGATACGATTACGGATGGTTTCAATGGCCTGTTGGATAATTCGGTTTCGGTAATCCAGCATGAAAGCGTCGATGTAGCGAAAGGTCAGACCATCGGCGTTTTCAGTTAAAAGCATAAACATGGTTCCGTAATCACGGCTCATGATGTTTTTTACTTTTTCAGCCTGAGCCGTGTCCGATGTTTTCACAAGGATTTCGCCGTTTTTGGCATTAGGAGTTGAAAGCGTTGCTGCCACGGATTCTTTAAGCAATAAAGTTTCAATGGAGCGAGTTTCACGCTGAGTGCTTTCCGCAACCACACTGTCCACATCCACACCCATCACGATTTGCAAGCCACCTTGAATATCAAGGCCGTAATTCAAACGAGTGTCTGTGATCCAAGATTTCATTGGAACGATATTGGGAATCACCATAACGATTGCGATACCCACACCTAAAATTGCTAAAAACGCACGAAGTCTATAATTATCCATGAAGCAAAACCTATCCTTTTTTTTCTGTCGTATTGGAGTTTAAGTTTTTGGCACTGGCTGCGATCTGTGCACGAAGCACTTTGATCTTCACATTTGTGGCGATTTCAAGGGTCACATAAAGATCTGTTAAACCATCAATGGTGCCCAAGATTCCACTTGAGGTGACCACTTCATCTCCACGTTTTAATTGAGTTAAAAACCCTTGGTGTTCCTTTTGTTTTTTCCCTTGAGGACGGATGATAAGAAAATAAAACACGGCAAAAATGACAACAAAGGGAAGCATCATTTCCATAAAATTAGGCTGAGCTGCGGGTTGCATGAAAGTCCTTTCGGTGATGAATCAAGTTTTATAAGTCATCATAACCACGAAGGAATTTCAATGGGATTAGACAGGCTTCTTGACGAATCGCGATATGCAGTCGTCGCGGAACTCTTCCCATGTGCCACTTTCAATAGCACTTCGCATACGCTCCATCAGCTTCATATAAAAATAAACATTATGAACAGTGTTCAGTCTGTGACCCAAAAGCTCGCCGGACATGAACAAATGCCTGAGGTAAGCTTTGGTATAGTTCTTACAAGTATAACAATCACATTCAGGATCTAAGGGTGAAGGATCATTGCGGTATTCGTTACGCTTGATACTGACTTTTCCGCGCCACGTAAAAAGCGTTCCATTGCGTGCGACCCTAGTCGGCATCACGCAATCAAACATGTCGACTCCACTGTCGACTGCTAAAATTAAATCCAAGGGTGTCCCCACACCCATCAAGTATCTGGGTTTATTTTCAGGCATATGCGGAGTCACATGCGGCAAAAGCTCGTGCATCAAGTGAATGGGCTCGCCGACGCTAAAGCCACCTAGGGCGTAGCCTGGCAATTCGACAGAGCAAATTTGTTCCATGGATTTCATTCTATGCTTTAAAGACAATCCACCTTGAACAATTCCAAATAGCAAAGATTCTTTCCTTGTCATGGCATCCTTGGATCTTTTCAGCCATCGATGAGTCAGATTCATGGAATTTTCAATTTGCTCATCAGTGGCCGGATGCTCGAGGCACTCGTCAAAGGCCATAATAATATCAGAGCCCAAATTCATTTGAATCTGCATACTTTTTTCTGGAGTTAAAAACAGCGGTGCCCCGTCCACGTGGGATCTAAAGTGCACACCCTCTTCTGACATTGTTCGTAGTTTGCTAAGAGAGAAAACTTGAAAGCCACCGGAATCTGTCAAGATAGGTCCGTTCCAACGCATGAATTTATGAAGGCCTCCCATCTCTTGGATTAAATCATCTCCTGGACGAACCCATAAGTGATAGGTGTTTCCTAATACCACTTGAGTCCCACATTCTGTTAAATCCTCGGGAGTCAGAGCCTTCACTGTGGCCTTCGTTCCCACTGCCATGAAAACAGGAGTTTGCACAGGTCCGTGGGCTGTCATCAGTGTGGCTCGCCTGGCATTTCCGGCCTTTGCATGAATTTTAAATTCGCCGGTCTTCATTTCTTCCATACTGATAAATCTCCGTAGCTAAAGAGCTTCATTTTATTTTCAATGGCCCACTTATAAACATTTTTAACTTTATCTACGCCTGAAAAAGCCATCACCAAAGCGAGTAACGAGCTTTCCGGCTGATGAAAATTGGTCAGCAAGCGGTCCACAATTTTGTATTCAAATCCTGGTTGAATAAATAAATCTGTTTCAAACTTCAATTCATTTTTAATCGCAGCTGATTCCAAAGATCTTGTCACCGTGGTGCCCAGCGCCCAAATGGGATGGCCGTTCTTTTTAGCTGTTTGAATCACATTCCAGGTTTTCTCTGAAATCTCGACTGACTCAAAATGCAAAGTTTTTTTCTCGACCGCTTCCACCGTCAAAGGTAAAAAGGTTCCCAACCCTACATGTAAAGTAATAAATTCGACCTGCACTCCCCGGTTTTTTAATAGTTCCAAATCCTGATTGGAAAAATGCAAAGAAGCTGTGGGGGCAGCAAGACTTCCCGGCTTTTCAGCCCATGCCGTTTGATACCAACTGGAATCGTCAGAAACATTGTGTCTTTCTCCGCGGGCTTTTTGGATATAAGGAGGCAGCGGAAGCTCTGCGACTTTTTCAAAATAGGCTTCCGTCAGAATTTCTTGGGTTCTAATTTTTTGTGGTCGGCCTTTTTCGATCAAAGTCATTTTTTGACCCAAAGGAAGCAGAACCTCTGCCCCCACTTTTAAAGCTTTAGAGGGAAATAAAACTTCCCATTCAAGGGGATCATTTAATTGTTTTAAAAATAAAATCTCAAGATTGTCAGCAAACACCCGACGCTTCAAAACTTGGGTATTATTAATAACTAAAACGTCACCTGGCAGAATTTTTTCTAAAAGCTGAGGAATGGTGATTTCAACAGGGCCCCCGTCATCAACATAAGTCACCCGCGCAGGCCTCTGCGGTGAAGTCCCCACAAGCTCAGGGGGATATTCGAAATGAAGTTCAGAAATAAGATTGTTCAAAGTGAAGGGACCTTACCCTAGGCATGTCCCGGCGGGGTAGTCAAAAAAGCAAAAAAAATGCCGAGCTGGGAACACCAGCCCGGCGGGGACCAAAGCGCACGAGGGAACCACCAAACCTCTTACACCTTAGTACATAGGGGGTAAAAACTATTTACGACTTTTGACTTTTTGTGCCTCTGGGGCCGGTCCAAAACTGTAGGCGAGAGCTCCCAGAAGAACACTTGAGTACATCACACAAAACATTAAAATTTCTTTGAACTCTTCCATACTCACTCTCACCTTTCTTTATCTCAAAAGAAGTTGAGACCATCCTAGTCTCTCTTTTGAGAACCTTGTCAGCCATCCGTGGCGCTCTCATAGTTAATGAACCCTGGGCCTTTGGGATGGGTTAGCGGGGGAAAAAAAGTTTAGATCTGCTGCTTATCTGATCAATAAACAGAAGTTATTGACGAGCCAGGGCGATATTGGATAATACATTGAGACCTCGTTTATTTCGATTCCAGGCCTGCGCGGGTGGTGTAATGGTAGCCACGTATGTTTGAGGTGCATATGCCGAAAGGTGTGGGGGTTCAAGTCCCCCCTCGCGCACCAAATTTTAATCGCTTTAATCAACGAACAGCTTCAATTTCAATTAACATCTCATTACGACGGAAAAATGGCAGAGTCCAAGGCGGATTGTATCCTGCAAACATGGGCTCAGAAATCGCCTTAAATTGATTTTTTTGCTCAAGCCACTTCAGCAGCTCAAATCCTATTTTTTTATTTTTAGACTCATTCCAAAAACCTGAAAATAGAGTTGCCGCCACATAACGTGAGGGGACTTGTTCTATTATCACTCGCTGGTCATTGGGGGTGGGAAGATCTTCCAGGCTATATTTCGATGGTAGACTAAAAGTCATCGTCCAAGAACTGACTTGTGATTGCTCGGTCAACTTATCTGGAGCTATGACCACAGGAGCCGTCATCGAAATTTTTTCACTGGGTGAATCTGCTTTTTGCACAACAGGTGAGGTCATTGCAATTTTTGTTTTTGATTTATTCTTTCCAAAAATATACCCAGCTAATATTTTAAAACCCTGACTTTGCGCTTCTTCAAATGAACCCTGGACTGTGGTTTTAGCAATAATGTGAGATTGATACTCTCGAACCTCATGCTTATCTTCTTTAAATAGAACTTTGTATTTTGGCTGTTCTTCATTTCGAACTCCAAACAATGAACACCCCGCACCAAGAAAAGCTAACAAAAATAAGTTTATAAATCTAATAATTATCATTTTAACTGACACTTAAAAGAATCGCCTGAATTTTCCTTGATAACGTAAAGTTCTTTTTCATCCGTGCTTAAAGTCATTTTAATACGAGTAATATAAACATCATTTAAATTTGGAAACCGTAAAAAAGAAGTCCAATAGAGTTGGGATCCCACAGGACTGTTTGCACAAGCCGAACTTGTGTAGCTCTTATCATTCACAAATTGAGTTCCTTCTGTGAGGTTTAAAACGTACTGAACATTTTGATCTTGAGATCGACCACTCCAAGTGGCTTGGCTTTCAAGGCCATCTGTGGAAATTTTAATTTCATCAATGAGTACAATTTTTCCATCATCTGAAATCGCTGCACCACCACATTGAAAAGAACTCGACGGCAAAGGACATGACCAAGTGATATTCGCGCCAAAAAACACTAATGCTGCAAAAAAAATGGAGTTCATAATTATTCCTTACTTGCGACAGGGCTTGAATCAGCTTTTATCATCGATCTAGAAGTGTCAATTATGAAATTGTTTATCTCTGATGAGGTGCACTCTGAGGCGCTAAAATATTTAATGGATCACGGTTCAAACAAGAAACTTCATTAAACGGATTTTTTTTATTGCGTGATTCAGAGCACGCTTTTGCTCCAAATTGACTGCCCGCTGCATGTTGTGCGATGGTCCATTCAAAATCGACATCCCAGGTCGCCAATCTTTTTGATGCTAATTCGTAGCGCTCTTGGGACCAACCACTAGGTTTAAAAATTTTTCCCATTAATCCTTGATTAGAATCCATCAAATCCTTGGGCCCCTTGTTACGATGATCAGTACAAGGAACTTTTACTCCAGCGATACTGTTTCCACCAACATACCAGTCGTCATAAAGCTTTGCGACATCAAAGCGACTGATGGCTGTATTGATTTTTTTAATAGCAAATTCTTTTTCATCAATTGATAAATCAACGATACCTGTATCGATGAGAACACTACATTTTTGAAAATTAGCATCGTTTGGTTTTTTTGTGCCAATGGTTAGTATTTTTAAAAACTTAGTTCTCGACATGCCACCACAGTTCAATTCGCCTTTAAGTTTCTGCTCCCAGATTTGAAGAATTTTTGTCTCCACTTCTCTAGAATTATCAAAATTTTTAACTTGTAATGATTTTTTAAATTCTGATTGATTTTCTAAAAGTCCTCGTGAAGCATTACACATCCTGAGGCCCCGATAGAAGCGAGCAGCTTGTTTTTGCACCACAACAGCCGTTTCAGGATTCATGCCTTGCTGAGCCATTTTACAGCCTAGCAGCGCAGATCCATAAACATGATAATGCTTAGCCGGCAAAATTGAATTCTGACTTCCATTATCTTGAATTTTGATGATCTTTTGCTTCAATTCACTTGATATATCTGCCTTTGAAGACAATGAACCTGGCAAATAAAAATCAGACTCTCCTGGCGGGCACGAGTTTTGTTCCCTCGAGCCAGCCAATTTAGTAAGAGCTTTGATTTCATTACTTACAATACTTGCCTGATCAGTTAATGTGGCAGCTATTTTTTTATCATAATTAGGGTTTTTATATAAATTCTTAAGTTCATCTTTAATCATCTTTTTTTGCTGTTTGAGCTCTGATAGTATGGCTTGATTTTGAGCTTGGCCTGCGTCAGAAGTATCGAAGTAAATAAATTGTCCCTGAGCCGTATCATCATGCCCACACATCCCAATAAGCTCAAACGCCGCCTCTGGACTGCCTTTACCATGTTTCAAGGCTAATCTCATTAACCAGCCCTCATCAAGATGTGATTTTGATCCTTGTCCCACTTGATCCCTCAATGTGGGACGCTTATTCGAGCAGCCATAATCATTGTAACTAACAGATTGTTTCTCTCGATTTTCTGTGTCCATTTCGCATGCATTATTTTTATTCAGAGTAGCTGCCACTTCTTTATAAAACTCTATCGCAGATTTTTGAAAGCACTGATTTTTTGAAAACTTTGAGTTAAAATAACTTACAATTCCTTCGTTTGATCCACCTGCCGAAGAGTCGCTATCATAAGCCTGTGGTTGGATCACATTTAAATACTCCGTTAATCCATTTCGTAAATTCTTGTCAGGTATAACTTTAACTAAGTTAGTTAATAATTTTGTTGTTGTTGCAAGAGCCCCTTTACTTTCTTCTTCATTTTTAAGCTTTGGAAGAACTGGGTTTGTTGGATAAAAACCCTCTGAGACCTGGCTTTGACTGCATTCTGTGCACTGCATATAACCGAAGGGGCCAAAATTAGGATTTACGTAAGTAGATTTGGTATCATCAGCGTTTAAAGCTGACACATTGATAGAAAGAGAAATAAATATCCATAATTTCACATTATTTATTCGGATTAAGCATACAGTTGATTAACTAGATTAAGGGCCTGAAAAGAAATCCAACTGTTATGCCGAAAAGAAAATTGGATGAGATTGATTGTTTCTTTTAGTTTTTTAATCCTTTTTTCGCGAGCTGATGCTTTTGATAGGCTTTACTGCCAAAGCAATATGAAGGACTGGATAGTTAGCATAAATGAATCCACAAAATATGCAGTGTTAACGCCTTATAATCAGTCGGTCACGCTATCAGAACAACAGTCATCCTCGCTATTTGTGAAAGATGCGCAAGCAAAAAATATAGTGACCATTTTTCCTTGGAATTCCTTGTACGTTCGGATTCCGGTTGAAACTCAAAAGCAGTTCGAAATAAAATCCTCTGAAAGCCCCAACGGCTTCTTAGTTGAAGTAACTGATAAAAAATCGAAACTTCAAAGAAGTTTGAATTGCCGATTCACTTTTTAAATATTAAGTTCATTTCTAAATGCAAAAACTTAATGTATTGGGTGAACCCCTAGAAATTTGCTGCCTCAATCCTGTAACAGGATACTACCGTAATGGTTTTTGCCAAACCGATGAATCCGACCGCGGAAGACACGTGGTTTGTGCCACTCTCACTTCTGAGTTTCTGGAATACACATTAAGCCAAGGCAATGATCTTATGACACCTCGGCCAGAATATAATTTTCCGGGCTTAAAACCCGGAGATCAATGGTGCCTTTGCGCTTTACGCTGGAAAGAGGCCTTTGATGCGGGCTGTGCACCAAGAGTGAATTTAGCAGCCACTGAAATTAAAGCCTTGGATTATGTCACACTCGAACAGCTTAAAAATTTCCAGACATAATATTTTGCCCGATGGATTTAATTTTTAATGCTTCTGCATTCGAATGAGCAAGCACTGTTAAGACCATCTTTCTTTGTTTGCTATGGGGCAAATCCACTTTCTTTCCTGGCACACCAATGCCGACCAAAGTTCCACCTAGAGCTCCAATGGCAGCTCCAAATAGTAAACCCATGATAGCCGTCATCATTAAGCCTGCAAGTGTCATCGATTGAAGCCCCGGTATGACAAGTGCATCTACAGCAATCAATAAAACAAAAAATCCACTGACGATGACACCAATAGCCCCGCCCCATAAAGCCCCTTGTGGGGCATGGGTTTGCCTAGTGTGAGGCAGTCCCGGGCTTGGCCCCTGCTCTGACATTTTAACCGAAAACTCGGCCTCGGTATCCAGCTCAAATTTTAATGTTTGAATGGCACGGTCCACATCTTTGTAGGAATCAAAAAGACCTAATACAACAGTCCTATTCACCAATTGCTCCATGATCCACCCCTTGATGAATAATAATTTTGCAAAACAACAGCCACGGCATTGTCCCTCAAAATGGAGAGAGACCCATGGAATGGGAAATAAATTCGCTTGCGAGGAGAATAAACACCCTGCTTGATTTCTTAAGTTAACCGGTTCATTCTGTTTTTATGAAAATAATGACGATTAGCCTTTTACTTTCAAGTCTTGTGTCAGCACAAATTCCCAATCGTAACACCTCCAGCTTAACAACTGCTATTGTGGATTGTGGAAACAAACCCAATTGCGTATCAAGCCAGGCAAGCGCTCAGGATAAAAAAATTGCTCCTGTCACCTTTAATGGCACTGCAGAAGACTTTCAAAATGCAGTGAAAGAAAAAATAGCATCCTTACCGCGCACGAAGATAGTTAATCAGACAGATGCTTATTTTCACATTGAATTTACAACAGCCATCATGAGATTCACAGACGATGTGGAGCTCTACTTCGACAATGGACTTATTCATGTCAGATCAGCTTCACGGGTAGGTTATTCTGATCTTGGAGCCAACCGTAACCGTGTTGAGGAAATAAGAAAGTTATTGCAAAAAAACTAAGTGTATCGATCTGATATGTTGAAGTTGCACTCATTGCCTAGATAATCAAAGAGATCTAAAATTAGTTAAACGAATCAAAACCTTAGCAACACACAAGCCTCCGATTCTCAGAATGATACAACACTGATAGCGGTTTTATTCAATCTGGGTGTCTCAAAAGCCAAAATTTGAATGGTACCACAATTGAAGTGTTGATGTGTGGGGGTCATCTGTGAATTCAATTCGATACATTCTTTTATTTACTTCAAGTTTTGTACTTATCACTTCGTTTCAAAACTGCGGACAACCCGGAGCACTCAATGATGTGACGAGTAACCTCACAAAAGCAGATGCACCTTTGGTAGCTGATGTTGTTGGTGAAATGCAAAATCAAAATCCGCCAGTGGTAGCAGTTGTGGCTGCACCGGTAGAAGCTGCTGCTCCCAACGAGCCCGCTCGTGAACAAGCTGGTTACATCAAAGACGAGCCCGATTCCGTTGTTTATGACAATGAACTAGAAAATGTTTTACAAGATCATTCCTGCCAAGAAAATTCAAAAAAAGTTTTATTGTGTCATTACCCACGAGGCAATCCAGAAAATCGTCACGAAATTTGTATCTCAAGGTCGGCTTTACAAGCTCATCTAAGAAATCGCTCTGATTCTGCGCACCTTGATCACTTAGGTGCATGTCCTGAGTAATCATTTACAAGAAAACGTAACCGTATCTCCAAGGCCTGGAATTTCTGAAACAACGTGTTTGAATTTTCCAGGCTGACCAATTTCTGACTCATTATATTCGAAAACATTATAGTCAGATTGCCCAAGTCCATTATCAATAATCAATGTTTGCTGCCGATTGGAACCACCCATGGGCCTATCCCAGGCTTGTGCAATAACTCCAATGGCATCAAGAGTAACAACAGATTCTTTGTCTTGATATAATTTCATATAGGACTGCGATAACACCTGGGCTGTTGCTAAATCATAAATTTGGCAATTCAGTTCAGCCGCCTGAAGACTTAAAAATAAAAAAAGAAACATATGCTAATCCTTTATGTTGTTGGGAAGCTCAATTACAAATTTTGTGTTTGAGCTGCTGGAATCATAATACAATTGACCCCCGTGGTCTTCTACGATTCCTTTCGAAATACTCAAACCCAAACCGGTGCCTTTTCCAATTTCTTTGGTCGTAAAAAAAGGCTGCATCATTTTATTCACCACGTCTAACGGCAAACCCTGTCCCGAATCTATGACTTCGATAATGACCTTAGAATTGAGCATGAGACATTTAACCTTCACCCATTTTTGCTGCTGTGTTTCGATGGCATCAAAGGAATTATTTAGCAAATTGAGTAGCACTTGCCCCACCTGAATGGGTCGACAATTGAGCTCAGTACCCCTTTGAATCTCTAATAGAATTTCAACTCCACTGTTCTTAAATTTTTCTCGGCACATTCCGATGACGTCATCAATGACCACTGAAATGTCCACGACTTCAGACTCATCTTCTTTTGTGTCTCTGGAAAAAGATCTTAAACCTTTTACGATTCTTGCGATACGGTCCACAGTATCAGAAATTTGATCCAAGCCTGTTGAAAGTTTTTCCTTAGGCAGGGGCTCTTTTTCAATTAATTTTTTTAGTAAATCTGATTTCGCTTTAATAATTGCTAGTGGATTATTAATTTCATGGGCCATTCCACCGGCCATTAATCCCAAGGAAGCCATCTGAGCACTATGATAGGATTTAGCTTCCAGTTGCCTGATCTCAGTGACATCCCAGTTATTACCAACGACACGCTCGACTTCACCATTATCATCATAAAAATACAGTGCAGAGCCTAAAATTATTTTCTGTTTTCCACTTTTTGTGGTTATTAAAAATTCAACTTTACTTTCAGATTGTTTATTTTTAATGACATCTTGGATCGAATTTCTAATTTTATCAATTTCACTGGAAGCCATAAAGCGAAATATATATTCAATATCATGATTAAACTCGTGTCGGTCGACTTCATAAATTTCATACATTCGGTTGTCCCAATAAACATGACCAGATTTAACGTCCCAGTCCCAAACTGCTAAACCCAAAGCTTTAATGGCAAGCTCAAGTCTTTCCTTAAACACTTGCAACTCGCGGTTAGACTTTTTTAAGTTTTGCTCAAGGGCATATTCCTTTTCAATATTTTTCCCAATTCCGATGCTTTGACCAGAGGACAACCTTACATTGGCCCAAGAAGTTTGCAGATTTTTTCCAGACTTCGTTTTAAGATTAAAAGATTGCCAACCTGATTTTCCTGAGAGCATAAAGTCTAGCACTTGTTTTCGAACTTTTTCATCAGGATAAAACTTTTCAAGCATATTCTGACCTCGCATGCTTGAAATATCCCACCCCAAATCATTAACCCACCCAGAATTGACCCATTCAAATTCGCCCTCTTTACCATAAAAGGATAGCATCAAAGGGATGTTTTCAACGATGGCCTGAAACATCTCGTCTTTTTTTTCTTGTTGTAAAATCTTTGTTTGATACTCATGTATATTTTTTGCTGAAAGCAAAATGCAATCTGTTTTTTTTCCAGTCAGTTCAAACCAGTAAAACTCACCATCACGATGCCTAAGACGAATTTTTGTTTTTTCAAATTTTTGGAAAGAAAGTTGAATAGAGTCTTCATCCTCAGGATGCACAAGATCTAAAAAAGAAGTGTTCAATTTTACAAAATTCCAAGCCTCACATATTTCTAATACTTTTAGATTTTCATCTAAAACAACAACTAATTGATCATTTAACATTGCGGCTTGATTGAAGTTACTACTGCTGTTCAAGAAATTGGATTCCTTTCATTAAATCGAGCCTCCCAAATCCATATTGATAATCGAAACCTGTCGGTCCAAGATCCTGAACAGAGAGTTTAATTAAACTTTCCAGCTGAGACGCATTTAAATCAGGCCTGAGTTGCTTAAAGATCGCCAGTGCACCCGCCACATGGGGCGATGCCATTGAAGTTCCAGAGCGAGTTCTGTACTGAGATCCTAAATCAGCCGAATTGACTCCCTTACCAGGAGCAGACAAATCAGGTTTATTGACCATCTGGTTGACCCACTTCACAGGTCCACGAGAGGAAAAATCAGCAATTCTATCGTCTTGATCGGTCGCACCCACAGACAAAGAATCAGGACAAGCAGCCGGAGGAGTTAGAGTGTTTTCTCTGGGCCCATCGTTTCCAGCTGCAAACACAGGAAGCACATTTAATGCTTTCAAGCGAGGGATTATGGCACAAAAAGGATCTAAAGCTGGATCACGCTTAAGGGTGGGCTCTTCTGTGTTCCAAGAGTTATTAACAATGTGAGCTCCATCGTCAGTTTCAGGATTGTTATCAGGATCTGCCATCCACTGGAGTGACAAAAGCAAATCAGCATCCACCGTGTTGCCTCGTGAATTAAAACTTTTAGCAATTATCAGTTCTGCACCTGGAGCCACACCGATCCAGCGACCTGATTTATTTGAACCTGCTACAGTGCCAGCCACATGAGTGCCGTGACCATGATCATCATAGGCGAGCGGCCTGGAATTAACAAAATCACGAAATTTGATAATCCGGTTTTCAAAATCAGGATGTCTTAATAAAATGCCTGTATCGATCACTCCCACTCGAACTCCCCGTCCCTCAAGCCCAACGTATTGGGTGCGAAGTTGTGGAAGACCAATTTTGACTAAGCCATAAGTGTAAAGTGAATTATCTTTTGCCAGTGGTTCAAAATTTCCAACGGAAAGCCTAATTGTTTTACCCATCGGTAAAATCCCTGCCACATTTGAAAACTGGTAAAAAGTTTGAGCTTGGCTAGAAGATGCGCGAATCAGGGTCGCATTTAATATCCAAAGAGATTTCTTGTCTGATATTTGTGCTCGAGAATTTGAAAAAAGCTGTCTTTCGTTGACTCGCGTTTGATTTCTTAAATACTGATTCAGATTTTTTCCTTTTAAGGATTGTAGCTTTTTTAAGTTTTGTTCTTTGTAAACGATTAAATACAAATTTTCAGCCTGTGCAAAAGTGCACAGAAAAACACTCAAAAACATAACTTTTAAAATAGACATACTCACAACCTCAATTCTTTGTTAATAATCATATTCAAAAGAGGATGTGACTCAATGAAAAAATTAATTCTATTTTTGATCGCTTGGATTTTAGTGCCTTTAATTGACTACATTTGGCTCGGAAATATTGCTCAAAGTTTCTATTTGAGTGAACTTGGAAACTTAGTACGAATGAAAGATGGGGCCTTTGATCCTATCATCTGGGCGGCAGCTCTTGTTTATGTGGCTTTGGCGGGATTGATCGTTTTTTTCGTGCTTCCGTTATCACAAAATAGTTTAAAGCAGGCGGCTATAAAGGGCTTTTTCATGGGTCTCTTTGTTTATACGGTTTATGATGCAACGAATCTGTCATTATTAAATAACTGGCCGCTTCTTATGAGCTTTGTCGACATGGCCTGGGGTGGTGTTCTGTGCTCTATTATTTCAGTCGTCGTACTTTATTGCGATCGCAAACTTTCTAAATATTGCCAGCGGGCATAAAGTTTTTCTACATCCGTTTCAAGCACTGAGATTTGCTTTGAAACTTCCATTAACTTTTTTGAGTTGGAAACAACCTCTGGGCTTTCAAGTTGCTCTCTTAGCACTATTAACTCAGACTCTTTACTCAAAACGATTTCTTCCATTTGCTCTAGCTCTCGCTGCTCATTAAAGCTCATTTTATTTTTTTTTGATCCACTGCTTGAACCAACTTGAGCAGATACGGACTGCGCGGCTTCTTTACTTTTCTTCTTTAATTGCGCTGCACTTTCAGTCCGCCAGTCTTGCCACTGTAAAAAGCTAGAGAATCTGACAAGCTCAGTGCCCTCTTCGGGAGTTGGGAAATAAAGAATTTCGGTGCAAACTTCATCTAAAAAAGCTCGGTCATGAGAAACTAAAATAATAGCCCCTTCGAACTCATCTAAAGCTGTCTTTAATGAATCGAGAGTTTCAAAATCCAAATCGTTGGTGGGCTCATCGAGGATCATCAGCTGACAGTTTTTTGTCATCATTTGAGCAATCAACAATCGATTTTGTTCACCGCCGGAAAGTTCTTTTACTTTAAGATCATGCTGATTTCTTTGGAATCGAAATTTATCCAAATAGCTTTTTCCAAAAATAGGCTGACCCTTTACAAAAACATAATCGCCTTCAGGACAAATATTTTGTAATAAAGTTTTTTCTAATAAAAGGCTGGATCTGTTTTGTTCGAATTGATTGATTTGCAAGTCTTCGTATTTTTTTACACTTCCTGACACTAAGGTCAGTCCGCCTGGATAAGGCGCATCTCCCACCAATGACTGAATTAAGCTGGATTTTCCAGAGCCATTTTTTCCAATCAGGCCAAGCCGAGTATGTCGGTGAATTAGTAAATCGAGTTTTTCAAAAAACACACGGTCGATTTGCGGTCTTGCTAAACTTAAATTTTGCACTTCAATTAATTTTTTAGGACTTCTTGTGGTGGTCGACATTTCGATGGCGACCGCGCGAGATCGATTCAATGATTTTAAAATTTCTAAATCCTGCTGCAATTGTTCAGCACTATTAATTCTAGCCGTTTGTTTTGTTTGCCTGGCTTTCGCGCCCCGTCTGAGCCAAGCGGTTTCACGTTGCACATCGTTTTGCATACGCTGCTGTTGAACGTTTTGAGCTCGCTCGGTTTCTATCTTTAATTCTTTATATTCAGCGTAACCACCTTGAGTACGAATAAATCCATCTCGGTACTTGGGGTTTAGCTCAATCATTTCGTTCACAACATTTTGTAAAAACAAACGGTCATGGGAAATTAAAATATAAGTCATTGAAGGGCGGGATTTTAAAAAATCCTCAAGCCACATAATACTTTCCACATCCAAGTGATTGGTGGGCTCATCCATTAATAAAACCTGAGGATCTGTTAAAAAAGATCTGATGATTTGAACTTTCTTTTGCCCACCGCCTGATAAGGCAGTCATCTTTTTTTCTAAATCATACTCATCAAGATTAAGTCTGGAAAAAAACTCCCACATTTTGGCTGATAACTCTGGATCTTCGGCATCCAAACCTTGGTTTTTAAATAAAAAATCACCTAGGGTTTCACCCGGCTTAAATTGTGGACTTTGCGAAACGTATTGCAGTCTTGTGTTTTGCGACCAAACAATGCTGCCTGAATCCAGCGTATCAAGACTGGCCAAGCAACGCATCAATGTGGACTTACCAGCACCATTCGGGCCAACAAGACCTGTTTTTACTCCAGATGAGAGCCCAAAAGAAAGGCCCTCAAACAGTGTTCGAGAGCCTATACTCTTTTGCGCTTTATGAACGCTTAAGATATTCGATGACATTTATGTATCTTTATCGATCTCTTGACTGAAAGCGAGCACTTCTATCGCTGCTACCCGCCGAAGGACGTCTTGCCGCCCCGCCAGTGAATGCACGAGAAGCCGCTGATGGTCCGCCTCTGCGAACTCCACCACTTTCTTCACGTCTTGGTTGATCATCACCCCCACGGCGATCATCATCACGTTTTCTATCCCCAAAGCGACTGCTTGCACCTGAACTTGATCCCCCACGACGTCCTGCAGGAGAGTAATCACGCTCACGTCGGTCACGAGCAAAAGACGATCTTCCGCCACGGCCGCCCTCGCTTGAACGAGCTCCACCACCGGTTTGCGATGCACGGATATCTTTAATAACAAAAGCTTGAGAGGCTTCTGAAGACTTAATGGAAAGCTTCGCCATTAAGAAGGCTGCCATCCAATCTGAAGTTGTGAATAATTTTGTGTCCATTGTAAGGAGTGACTCTTCACAAACTTTTTTAACGTTTTGGAAAGTCTCATTGTCAGTGGAAAACTTAGACATTTTTGATAATTCAAAAGTCACTTGTTTTTCTAACCATGCTTCAGGGTTCACAAGCTCAAACGGCTTCATCTTAATGCCTGCTGATCGAGTCAGTCTGTTCATTTTTGAAAAATCACGAGGTTCAACAATGGAAATCACAAGACCTTCTTCACCGTTTCGGCCAGTACGACCCGATCTGTGAATATAAGAATCTGTTTCCATTGGAATTGAGTAATGCACCACATGCTTTAAACTTTTCACATCTAAACCACGAGCCGCAACATCAGTTGCAATCAACACAGAGAATTTTTCTTCTTTTAAAAGTTTTAATACTCTTTCACGGTCTTTTTGTACTTTATCACCATGCAAACTCATACAAGAAATTTTGTTCTGTAAAAGCATGGCTTCTACGTCACTGACATCTTTTTTCGTTTGGCAAAAAATGATTCCGTAAAAATCTTCTAAAGTTTTTAAAATTTGCATCAAAGCTTGAGGACGGAAACCCGACTTCACAGCTAAGTATTGATGTTCCAAAGTTGAAGAAGCACCCGAGTGACCCGTCACTTGCTCGATAATTTTTGGACTTGTTAAATAACGATTCAAAATTCGTTTAATTCCAGGGCCCATGGTTGCAGAGAACAACCACGTTTGGCAGGCGGCACGGCCCCCTTTTGGGTCTTCGTTTTTAGCATGAGTACAATCTAAAATGTATTGAAGATCTTCTTCAAATCCCATGGATAACATTCTGTCCGCTTCGTCCAAAACAAGAACGCGCAAATTAGATAAACTAAACGCTTTTTGGTTGAGTAAATCCACAAGTCTTCCAGGAGTGGCTATGATCACCTGTGGTTTATATCTGATTTTTGCACGCTGATCGTTGTAGCTTGTTCCACCGTAAACGGTCATTGAACGTAAACCCACTGATTCGATCAATGGATTTAATGTTTCTTGAATTTGTGCAGCCAATTCACGAGTGGGTGAAAGGATCAAAGCTTGAACTTGATCGTTGGCGGGATCTAATTTTTGTGCGAGTGGAACTCCGAAAGCTGCTGTTTTACCAGAACCAGTTTGCGCCAAAGCCACGAGATCTTTTTTCTCTTCACTTAAGAGATAAGGAATCACTTCCTGTTGAATAATAGTGGGTTTTGTATAACCAATTTTTGTAATCGCCGCGAGTAATCGTGGCTTAAGACCAAAACCCTCAAAATCTGTAATTTCCATAATGATGTATCCTCTAGATAAGCGAATCGTAAATGACTCGGCTTGGCGAGCATCCTACCCTAAAAATGAACTTTGGGGTGAAATATTAATTGGTTATGAGATTTGCTCACCCTAGGACCTATAAGAATTATAGGGTGAGCTCTATTTTAGGACCATTTAAGGCATCAATTGCGGACTTAAAGTTGAGTACTGCTGATCGTTAAGCCCGCGTGAATCCAATTGATTGCTAGGATACAGGAACAAGAGAGGCTTCGGTGACGCCGCTTTCTCGAGTTCCACTGATTTTGATTCATTGGCTTGAAGTGTGAGGTTCTTTAAGCCCGTCCAAGACTGTGATTGAGAGTCGAGAGAAAACAAATGCCACGAATCTTCTTGGCCAAGGAAATCATCACTTTCAGAATTCAAATACTCTTGTGAACTTGTAACAACTTGAATCTGAGGCTCGAGTCCCACCCGCTTGATCAAGGTTGAAACATCCACTTGCATGATCACAGCACTTTTCATGGCATCAGCACGGCCCTCCTCAAGTGAAAGTATGGCATCCTTGAGATCAAGAACTACACGCTCTTCCGTTACAAGAGATTTTTTCTCTGCTTCTTCACGAAGGGCCCGAGCCTTCGGAAAATCCAGCAATGTGGAAACAATATTTATTCCTGAAAGTCCTGGGATACGCTCTTGAAGAGTCAAAGCCAGTTCTGCTTCTGGTTTTTGATCTTTGTTTTGGTCAAATAATACACTGATCTCACAAAGACTCCACGCACTGATCCTGGAGTAAAGTTTGACTGCAATTTCAAGTTTACTACCGTTTAATCTGTAGCCTGCCACTTGCAAGTCACATTCACGGCTGACAATTGAGTTTCCACCCGCAGGCTTTCTTCCGTCTTGAGCGATCAAATTAAACATCCACACTTCACCAGCATGGCGAGATGAGTTTTTAAATTCAAATGTGGATGTGCTACCTTCAAGCTCAAGTTGACTAGTCGCTCCCCAATCCACCTTCGATAGTTTTACAGCACTGACCTTTTGTAATCTGACCAAAAACGGCACTCTTTGAGATTGAGTCTCACTGGTTTTTAAAACTACCCAACCTGTAACTTCATCCTCTAGGCCTGCCACCCTGTCAGCATGAAGAACAAAATTAAGTTTAAGATCTGTTTGTCCTTTTGATCCGAGCTGAACTGTGGAACTTTCCAAAGTTACGGCCGCAGAAGAGCTTTCCAAACTCACTTGAATTTTCAATGAGTCATCAAATAATGATTTTAATTTTAAAGATCTAACGACTCGTTTTTGGTTATCAATGGCCTGTAAACCCAGTGATAGACTTGAAGGATAAGTCATGAACTGTGCTTTCAAAGCTCGGCTGACGTAAACATGACCTGCACCCTGCCTGGCCACGGAATCCACCTGACCTTGAGCATTCTTAACAGGCACACTTGTGGACATGAGTATTGATTTCAACTCACGACTCGTTAGAGTTGAATGTTTTTGTTTCATCAATGCCATGACACCTGCCAAATGAGGACCTGACATGGACGTACCAGAAAGTTTAATCCCTTCGGCTCCTCCACCCATTTTAGCTGAAATAATCTGACTTCCAGGACCCGTGATCTCGGGCTTAATTAACAGATCCACGGATCTTGGACCTCGTGAAGAAAAGTCAGTGATTTGATTGATGAGCTCAGGTTTTTCAATGAGCTCTGCATTTTGAAAGCGAACTTCTACTGGTGAAAGTAATAATTTTTCTTTTAGTGTTCCACCCAGGCTTTTTGAAATCATTACGGCTGGAATTTCAAAGGCCGTGGCTGTTCCCATCGTGAAAGGGGCTTCATCCACACTTTGCACAATGATGGCACCGATGGCACCAGCGGCCTGTGCACGCACTATTTTTTCATCAAAGGAAACTGCACCACGATCAATCAGGGCTACATTTCCTTTAAGTATTGCTTTTTCTTCTTCTGTAAAATCCACAGCGGCAAGACCCATGTAAACCAAAGAGCCTCGAACATCACCGGCCTCAACGATGGGCTTTGAGGTGGCAGCTTCAATGGCTTCTGTGAGGGCTAACTTTTCCTCACCCAAATAAAAACCAATGGTGCGAAATCTCCAATTATGTTCCGAACTGTCAATGGAGGCTGCGACACTGAGTGCCTCATCAGAAGTCGAAGGAGAGCCCACAATAAAGGAAATATCAGATGAATTTCCAGCTGATGCCACAACCACTGTTCCAGAGTTAGAAAGTTGAGTGACCGCTTTGTTGTAAAGCTCATAAGGAGTTCCATTGCCTCCACCTAAAGAAAGATTCACCACATGCATTTGATCATTTAAATTACCATCTTGATTGGGATCCACAGCCCACTCGAGTCCTGCGATCACAATTTCATCGGAAGTGGATCCAGAACCGAAAACTTTGATGGTGTAAATTTCGGCATCAGGTGCCACTCCATCATAGGTGTTTACTCCATCGCCAATGCCAGCGATGGTTCCAGCAACGTGAGTTCCATGACCTTCCTCATCCAAAGGATTCGCATCTGGCTTGGGAAGTACACGCGCAGGATCTAAAGATGAAGAATCGAAACGTGATCCAGCCAAGTCAATTCCAGCAGGAAGCTTTTTATTTGGAAAAAACGGCGAAGGTTGGTCAGGATCGACGGATTCATAATCTGCTTTTAAGCCTGATCCACCAAACATGGTGTGAGTAAAGTCAGTTCCGGTATCTAAAACGCCCACGCGAATATTTTGACCGCGAATCCCTTGCTCGTAAGCAGCGCCTGCCTCGATGTGAGTCACGGAAGTTTTAGCCAGATCAATGGCCTTATTCACAACTTTAAGATCCGTCATTTTAACCACTGGTTTTGCAAAGGGTTTTCGTGGCTCAATGGCTCTGACAGCTGATAGGGATTTAATTTCTTTTTCTAATTTTGTTGGCGCAATAACAGTGACAGCGTTGATGATATATTTATAACGATAAAGAACCTGAATATCTGCTGACAGAGACTGCAATTTTTCTTCCAAATTTTTTTGTTCTGTTTGAACTTCACTGGCCAAAACAGGGTCTATTTGATTCACGCCCTCTGAGTTTTTTATTGAAGTGCTAAGAAGGGCTGGCTGCTTGAGTTCAATTAAATAAATTTGTCGATCGGGGGTCATCACAGGTCGGTCGGCCATAAGGGCTTGGCCAATCAAACCCGATTCTGGAATTTGATTTTTTTCGCAAGATACAATGAAAACAGAGAGTGAAAGAGCCAGGAACAAATTGAGTTTCATTAAAATCCCCCCTTGGATTTGGTATCAAGTCGATACCAAAATGCATACACTAAGGCGAGTATTCAATTCTAACGCCAGCCATAAGAAATCTTTTTGGCACTAGGATTTTATTCGATCCAGATGGTAACAAATGAGAAGCGACCTGAGCGGACTGTTAACCAAGACGGTTTACAGTTCAGATCTTTAAGAGAGAATTGCACCGTTTGAAAAATTTCTTGACGACCCGTGTCGTCAAAACCAGAGTCAATAAGTCTAGCAGCCACTTCTTTAACACCGCTGACTTCCTGGCAGGAATCGTAAACTAAAGTGTACTTGTGATCTTTAAAGCCACCAAAATAAGCCAAACTTAGGGATAAAACTTCGTTGCCAGAGTTATATTCTGCACCCGTGATGGAAGTGGCTGAAGCCTGAACTGACACCAAAGCAACAATAACAAAAGCAATTAAGTTTTTCATAAAAATTAGCCCCCAACTTTGTTAACAGCTAGATAGGCTGCAAAAGTGAATAATGCAAGCACCAGCGGCAGCCATATTTTTATGAACGGACGAGCTTTTCGAATAAGAATCACAATTACGCCAATGATAAACCAAATTCCGACTTTTACTTTCACCCAATCTGGCAGTTGAGCGATGTAATTTAACCTGGCAGCCAATCCAAATCCGCTGACTAAAATGATCAGCAATCCAGTTCCATGCAAAGCCATCCATAAAATACGAAGTTTTTTTGATATTTCACCTGGTTGAGCTAAAAATGAGGACATCAGACCCACAAGTCCCGATAGTGTCAAAATCAATCCAATAAAGTGAAGAACCTTGTAAAATTCGTAAGGCATAAAACATCCTTTGTGGTTGGAAGCTAACTCTTAATATAAAAAACAATCCACAAGCAAGACAATCTGGAAAAAATTAAATCACTTCGTTTTCATTTTCTTCAATTTGTTGCGATTCCGGCTTGTGCTGAATGGCCTGACCCAAACATTTAAGACCCATTTGTAAAAACATATTTTCTTCAGCACCCATAAGCCAAACTTGAATATTCGTGACTTGAGAAATCGCCGTTTGGCATTCAGTTGTTTTTAAACCCGCCTGAAGTTGCGTCCAATAAGCTGAAGCCAGATCAGGCAAGCTCCCCGTCTGCAACGTCTGCAGTTGTGGCGTTGCATGACTGAGTAAATATTTTGCGCCCTGAAAGGCCCCGTAAACAACTAAGCTTAGTGTAATAAAAAAGACCACACCTAAAGCTGCGATGGATAATAATATTGTTTTTTTCTTCATAAGAAGTGGTTTACATAAAATCGAGATATTTTAATAATAGATAATAAAGTTTAAGTTAATCTATTTATTGAATATCAAAGTCTTTTCATAAAATAAACAGGTAGGAAGGCCATCAACAAGCCAAGCACTGGACTTAAAAATAAATACGCTAAGGCCACTGTGATTTTACCACGCTCAAGCATTTGCAGAGTTTGTAAAGAATAAGCCGAAAAGGTTGTAAACCCTCCACAAAAGCCAACCAGCAAACCCATTTGCAAAATCGAAGAGATTTCTTTTGAGGAAGTACTAAGAGAATAAATAAGACCAGCTAAGAAAGAGCCCAGTAAGTTGATAATCAGTGTCGTAAGAGGATAATGACTGTTCCATTTCATAAAATAATGATCGATGGCAAAGCGACTTGATAGACCTAATAAACCGAAAAATAAGACAGCGATAAATGAGTACATTTGTGGACTTTACTATTGCTTATAAAGAATTAAATTGTAAGATCTTTTAAAGAATTAAACACTGGTGACCCCACCAGGAATTGAACCTGGATCTGGCGTTTAGGAAACGCATGCTCTATCCATTTGAGCTATGGAGTCTTTGAAATCACACTCAAACACTTAATCGCTTTATCCGTTGCAATTTGGCCTTTTGATGTGGGCCATTTTTGGATTTTATCCACAAGTGTTCTGACTTCAACTACCATATATCTTGAGTAAGGGCCAGTCTTTGCCATGGCCATCAAGTCCCGCGTTAGAACTTCAGGACTCAGCTCACGAGAAGCAAAGTGAGTTTTCACTGGTTGATTGGTCGAAATGGCACGTTTAATAGTAAAGTCAGCCAATTCCCCTGTCACCGTCGGTGTTGCCATGGAAGTTCCTGACATAGCTTGACGAGTAATCGGAGAATTAAAATGAAGCATTTGTGCCAAAGTTTCGACAGAAGCAGTTAAGGCTTTGTCTTTGAGTTCAGCTTCTGCTCTTGCAACGTTATCATAGCGATCTCGATTTTTAATCATTTCTGACAACTGAATAGTTTTTACCGTGGCAGTTGCGACCTCTATACGAAGCGTGTATTTTTCAAATCTACTCTCTACGGCTTTTAATTCTTTAGGTGGTATGGCAGCCATAATTTCCTCACCTGTTGAAAAAATTTGCGGAAAATCTTTTTGTATTGAAAAATTTGTGAATGCAGTCAGTGATCCTGTGGGATTCACACTGGCAACACCTACGACATTATTCGTTTTATTGTTTGGCGAAACAGGTAAGCCTTTTTCATCTGAAATTTTTTGTAACCTCATAGAACGAATTCCAACAGGAAAAGCTGATCGTGTTACACCATCGAACCAAGCATTATCATTTCCCGTGGCAATTAAAAATAAAGTATGGGGGGCCTTTTCTAACATCGTTTGACCCATTCGGTATCGCACGAATTCAGCGATCAAATCCACAACAAAGGAATCGATTCTATCTTTTAATTTATGATCTTTTTCAAAATTAGTCCCCAATGATACATTGGCCAGTTTGATATTCTGTGAACCCACAACTTCAATGGCTTTTAATACTTCAGTTATAAAAAGGGCATTGAGTTCATTTTTTTTGAAGTACTTTTTAAAAACTCGTTTTATTGTGGATTCAGAGATTTGAATCCCCGTGTACTCTTTTTTAATTTCTGAGATTAGCTCTTGAACCATTGGAACTTTCAGCCATTCATCAAAATCTAATGACAACTGATTGAGAACCTTTTCAAATCGATCTTTTGATGCAACCACAGATGATGTGGTGACTCGAATGGGTACAATTCGAATGTTAGGATTTTGTTTTGCAATAGTAGCCGCAACATGGGTTCCGTGACTATTGCCATTGCTTTCTTTATGTAAAAAAGGATGTTGAGTTCGATGTACATACTTACGCAAACCGCTACGAAATTTTTTGTAGGCTTCAGGATCTTTTTCTAAATTTTCGATGGATTTTGCCATGGATCGAAAGAAATTTAAATTATCGATTCCACGATTCATAATTTTTCGCATTTCTGGCTCGAGATCTTTTCTCTTCAATGTTTCTTTGTAGTCGAACTCGAGGTCATTTGCATAAGTACTTAATGCCACCCCCAAAGACATATGAGAGTACTGACGTATGTTACTAAAATAGGACTTCATTTTCAAAATGGGGTCGAATGCATCAGGACCATATTGAACAAAGCGAAAAGCCACTTCAAGTTCTTTTTTTACATCAGCACTATCAGTGCTTTCACCGCCACCTTTCATAAAATGAATCGTGCGTTTCACTCGCTCTGTGTACTGAAATTCTTTTTCAACTGTTTCAAATGCATTTTTAACTATTTTAAAAAATCGATCCGCATGTTCAACTTGATAAATAAAGTCGATGACTTCCGTTTCAATTTCACCCATCAAAGGACGCCACTCGGAATCTAGAAGTCGATATACAGAACGGCCTTCAACACCCTCTGGACGAATATTATAGGTCGTATCAGTGATAAGTCTGTTATTGTCTTTAAAATCTTGATAATACTCGAGTTGATCTTTCGAGTTCTCGGCAAGCTCTGCAAGTTGCAGAAATTGCAATGACTCGCGACTAATTTTAGCAAATCGACTGGCCATTAAAACAGGATCTTTTTGCATCTCACTTAAAATTAGATCAGCCAATCGATCTTGCATTTTTTTAATAAACTGAAGCGGAGCTTGATTTACACCTGTAATTTTTCCGTTTTTAAGACCCTCAGAAGCAAAAGCAAATAAATTAGGATTTACAAAAACATGAGTTCCCGATTCAGCGTTTCCCATTAAATCAAACCCTGCACCTAAAATTCGGCCATTTTCAACTCGGTAAGCAAGTTGAGCCTGGAGATCAGGGTGTGCGATATCCACCCCACTATCAATCACTGCTACATTTAAAAGATTCGGGTTATTCTGATCTTGCGCAACCCTAGCTAAGATAGCTTCTCGCTGTTGAACTGTCATTTCACGAACTTGTGATCTTAGGCTTTCAAGCTGCCTAGGAAATCGCCCGTCATGAAAAGTGTCTATAGGATTTTGTGATGCCATTTTTCGGCAGCCCAGTTGAGTGAAAACCGCCAAAATGAGTGTTGAAATCAAAACTATTCTAAATGACATCGTTTGCATTGAAAACTCCTTGCCAGAAGCTTCCTAATCCAAAAAAGAAACTATTCTTCGTCCAAATCGTCCACAGTGCCTAAGTTGTATTTCTCAACTCGGTAGCGCATGGATCTGAAAGTAATATTCAGTAGTTTTGCAGCCCTTTTTTTCACGCCACCCGCTGTATGGATGGCCTTGATCAATAGCTCTTTTTCAATTTGTCCCATGACTTTATCAAGATCCACACCCTGGTCCGTCACTTCGATCTCATGGCTTGATGCCATCTTGCGTCCCGATGGTGTGTTCACCAGTGGTGGCAAGCTTTCAGGAAGCACAGTGGATCCACCTTCAAGGGCCACTGTTCTTTCCAGCATATTTTCTAATTCTCGCACATTTCCTGGGTAGTCGTAATTGGCTAGCACTTCCATGGCTTCTGTGCTGATACCGTTGATATTTTTTCCCAGCTTATCATTATATTTCTTTAAAAAATGGTGGGCCAAAATAGGAATATCTTCCTTACGGTCACGAAGCGGAGGGGTTTTGATATTGATCACATTCAGACGGTAATAAAGATCTTGCCTGAATCCACCATTCTTCACCATATCTTCTAAATTTCGATTGGTAGCTGCAATGATACGCACTTCAATTTTATGATCATCAGTGGCACCGACTCTTCGAATCACCCGCTCTTGAATAGCTCTTAGAAGTTTCACCTGAATTGTGATCGGAAGTTCTCCGACCTCATCAAGGAAAAGAGTTCCACCGTCGGCCACTTCAAAAAGTCCCACTTTATCTGAAATGGCACCTGTGAAAGAACCTTTTTTATGACCGAACATTTCGGATTCCATTAAGTTTTCAGGGATGGCTCCGCAATTGATTGTAACAAAAGGTCGATCTTTAAGTGGACCATTATAATGAATGGCTTTTGCAACCACTTCTTTTCCTGTTCCTGATTCCCCAGTGACTAAAATATTTGTTGGAGCTTGCGACACACGTTTAATCAAATCATAGATCTGATGCATGGCCTGAGAATTACCAATGATATTTTGAAAGCTGTATTCTTTAACAAGTTCTTTTTTAAGTGATCTATTTTCCACTTCGAGATTTTTTGATCTCAAGGCGTTGTTGATATTCAATCTGACTTCGTCAATTTTGAAGGGCTTTGTGATATAATCATAAGCGCCCATTTTCATGGCTTCAACCGCAGTTTCCGTAGTACCAAAAGCTGTGATCATCATAAAAACTGTGTCAGGACTAGAATCTTTAACATGCTTAAGAAGTTCGATTCCATTCATGTTGGGCATTTGTAGATCTGAAATAATCATATCAAAGGTTTTTTTTCCCAAGATATCTTTGGCCACAGCACCGTCTTCTGCAAGAGTGATTTCAAATCCCTCTTTTTTCAACATGATTTCTAAAAATTCACGAATAGATTCTTCATCATCAACAACAAGAATGCGTGGCTTCATTTAATTCTCCCGATTAGTTTATTTTGATTTGGGAAATCAATCAGCGCAAGGGAAAATCAATTGAATCTCGGTTCCACGTCCGGGCTCGGATTCCACATGGACTTCCGCTTGATGAGATTGCAAAATTTTGTGAGTAATAGCTAGACCAAGGCCTGTTCCTTTGGGTTTAGTCGTATGAAAGGGCTCAAACATTTTCACTTTTGTCTCGGGCTTCATTCCACAGCCATTATCTTTAAAAATAAGCCTTATACTTTTATTATCTTCAGATTTCACAAGTGATATAACAACCTCAGGCTGCTCGATTCCCTTCATGGCTTGAAATGAATTAATCACGATATTCAGAAAGGCCTGCTTGAGCTGATCTTGAGAGCCTAGTATGCGAGCCTCATCAATTAAATCCACCTTTAGCTGAAGATTTTTAGGTCTATCCGTACTTTCTTCAAGCAATTTTAATACACCCATTAAGACACTCTTGATTGAAATTTTATCCGTAAGCAGAGTGCTAGGTTTCGAGTAATCAAGAAATTCTGAAATCAATCGATTCAATCGATCGATTTCACGTAAAATAATTCTAAATAATTTTTGATCTTCTTCTGTGTTGGGCTTGAGTGATAACAATTCCACACTGCCACTCATTCCTGCCAGAGGATTTCGTATTTCATGGGCTATTCCAGCAGCCAGGGTGCCAATAGCTGCCATCTTTTCATTCTGCTTTAAACTTTCTTCGAGCTTGCGATTTTGAGTCACATCTTCGATTAGCACCATAAGATATTTCTTATCGCCTGAGGCAATCTCTTGATGTCTTAAAAGTAAGTCAAAGACCTCAGAGCCTTTACGGACTCGTAGATTTTTGTTTAAGTTATGAAAAATATCAGCTGCTGAAATAAGTTCAGAGATCTGATTTTCAAAATAAGAATTTTTTTCTACCAAAGCACCCATTTCATCAAAAACAATCACCCCAAGAGGTAATTCAGAAATTAAGACACGGTGGCGAGTGTCTAAATCCTGAAGTAAATCTTTTGATTGAACCAGTTCAGTTTCTGATGATTTTAATTTTTCAGAGTAGAGCCCTGACAAAGCGGCTGTCATAAAACAAGATAAATTAAATAATCCTAAAGAAAGTAAATCTTGAAAGTGGGAAAAATTTTGACTCAAAATGATTGTCAGTGAAAAAAAAGCACTGGAGATCAATGATAAGTGAGTGGCCTCTTCTGTTCCATCTTCAAGACCTACAATCAGAATATTGAGCAAAATCAATATTAAGAATAGTGACTGGGCAGATTGCATCTGCAGAAACAAATAACTTATAAAAGCATTACATAATGCAGTCCCGATACGTCGTGCGAGCTTATTATCTTGAAATCCTAAATGAAGAATCCCATTTGTTATGAGACCCAAAAGAGCCACTAGCAACCAACTGGAAGTGAGATCTAAGGATTGAAATCTGGCGTTCACGACCAGTCCCAAAATTCCTATGATGAGTAGTAATACAAATATGGAGATCCTAGAGAAACCAAATAGGATCCTAGTTTCCAACCACATCACCCAAACTAAATACTGGCAAGTACATGGCCACGACTAATATGGCAATCGCTCCACCCAGAAAAATCATCATGACGGGCTCAATCATGGAAGTTAAACCCTTAACTGCATTTTCAACTTCGTCTTCATAAAAGTCAGCAATTTTACCTAGCATTTGATCCACTGAACCTGATTGCTCTCCGATGCCGATCATTTGCGTCACCATTTCAGGAATTAGTTTTTCTTTAGCAAGTGGAACAGCAAACGGTTTACCTTGTAAAACTTGAGCTTTCGTTCTTAATAATGCCTCTTCAATGGCATAGTTTCCAGATGTGCGAGCGGCGATATCGATCGCATCAATAAGGCCCACACCCGAAGACAGAAGTGTAGATAAAGTTCGAGTGAGCCTTGCAACGCTTGATCTTAAAACAAGACTTCCAAACATGGGAACATGAACAACATAATGATCGAATATTTTTTTTCCCTCTTCAGTCTTGATATACTGAAAAAAAGCAACGGGTCCGCCAACACATACAGCAATATAAATGTACCAATTAGCAAACAAACTATCACTTAAATTGATCACCATTTGTGTTAATGCCGGAAGCTTTTGCCCACCTGCCTCGAAGACTTCTCTTAATTTTGGAATTACAAATAATAAAATTCCCACAATGACCAAAGCTGCAAAAAGGATGATCACGATTGGCATGACCATCGCACCTTTCACTTGTGATTTAATTTTTTGATTTTTTTCAATATAAATAGAAAGGCGATTTAAAATTTGATCAATAATACCTGCTTCTTCACCCGCTTCGACCAGGTTACAATAAAGCCGATCAAAAATTTTGGGATGAGAAGCAAGGGCTGTCGAAAACCGTTTTCCGGTTTCAATATCAGCTTTGATTTTTGTAAGAGCGTCTTTTAAAACTCCAGGCCTTGTTCCATCAATCAAAATTTTTAAGGAATCCACAACGGTAATACCCGCATTAATCAGAGTTGCTAACTGTCTTGTGAAAACCTGAAGCTCTTTAGCTGTAATTTTAGTGGCTTTAAAGAGTTCAAATTCACCCATGCCACTGGAACCGCCACCAGCGGAGACAAGTTTGATAGGTTCCAATTTCATTGATTTTAAACGAAGCCTGGCCTCTTGCTCATTGGAAGCATCTAAAACACCACTTTTGTAAGCTCCTGCTAAATTTTTAGCTTGGTAAAGATATTTTCCCATTTTTAAGTATCCCGCACAGACGAGTTAAGGACTTCTTCAATGGAAGTAACACCTTTTTTTAGTTTCGATAAAGCACTTCTTCGTAATGTCTTCATGCCTTCCTCTCTCGCTAAAATTCGTATTTGCTCGGAGGTTCCATGATTTAAAATCAGTTCTTTCACTTTATTTGACATCGTCATCAATTCATAAACGGCCACTCGGCCTTTAATTCCTGTGCTATTACAATTCGAGCAGCCTTGTCCTTTAAAAATTTGATACTCAGAAATATCTTCTTTGGCGATTCCTAAATTTATAAGTGTTTGTGCAGGTACATCGATGGGAGTTTTGCAGCTCTCACAAATTTTTCCGACAAGTCTTTGTGCGACGATAAGGTTGATACATGAAGTGATAATGTAAGGTGCCACACCCATCTCTAATAAACGAGTGACAGTCGAAGGTGCATCGTTAGTATGCAGAGTGCTTACAACCAAGTGACCTGTTGATGCAGCTTTAAAAGAAATTTCCGCTGTCTCAAGATCTCGAATCTCTCCGACCATGATGATGTCAGGATCTTGCCGCAGAAAAGCTCTTAATGTGGTCGCAAAGGTCAGACCTATGTCAGAGTTCATTTGAACTTGATTTATTCCCTCTAAGTTGAACTCGGCTGGGTCTTCTGCCGTACTGATATTCACATCTACCTGATTCAATTCTGCAAGGGCTGAGTAGATCGTAGTCGTCTTACCAGATCCCGTGGGACCTGTGATTAGAACCATTCCTTGGGGTAAATGAATGTTGGATTTAAATAATCTTAATTCATCTTCTTCAAATCCAAGCTTTGTCATATCCAGCTGTAAATTGGATTGATCCAAAAGTCGCAAAACAATTTTCTCTCCCCATAGAGTAGGCAATGTGCTGACACGAAAATCCATTTCTTTTCCACGCACAGTTTTCACTTTCAGTCGACCATCTTGAGGAACACGTTTTTCAGCGATATCAAGTTTGGACATAATTTTAATACGAGCAGCGATGGCTTGTGATGTTCCCGAAGGTGGTGATGCTGATTCAATTAAATTACCATCCATTCGAAATCTCACACGGTATCTTTTTTCGTAGGGTTCAAAATGAATATCGGCCACTTTTTTCTTAATCGCCTCAGCAAGAACAGCGTTAACAAATTTAACAATGGGGTCTGACTCAACAGCGCCACCTGTACTTTGTTGGTCAATCACTTCGGTGTTTGATACCGCATCAGTTTCAGCTGCTGCCATCTCATCGGAATTATCAAAGTTTTGTCTGGCTAAATTTCCACCGTAGTATCTTTCAACACTTGATAAAATTCCATTTTCAGTGGCGACCACAGGTTGGATTTTAAGCCGCGTCAGAAATCTTAAATCTTCTCTGACCACTACATTGGTAGGATCAGCAAAAGCCACAACCAAAGTTTGACCCGCTTTTTGCAAAGGGATCAAAAAGTTTTTTTCACAAAATTCTTTTGTTACAAGTTGAGTGACTTGGCGATCAATTTCAAACGTTGACAAATCAATACCAGTCAGTCCAAAAATTTTTTCCATGTGAGATAAAATATCACGGTCTTTAATGGCTCCTTGGCTAACAAGAGAAGCCATAATGCGAGTGCCATTTTTTCTATTTTCCTCAATGGCAACAGAGAGCTGATCAGTTTTAATAGCTCCCATTTTTACAAGGAGTTCACCTAACTTTAATGACATACCTTATTGTAGCCACAAAACTTAAAATTTCGTAGTGAACACTGACTATGGACTAGACGATAGTAAGGCATGACTCCACCATAGCTGTTCAATTTCTTTTGCGTTAATGCTGATCAAATGAGCCCTGTCAGCTTCCTCTTTGAGGGAGAGATTGGCAGCCCCATCAATAAAATCAAGAAATAGGCCTTCAGGGGTCATAAAATTAAAATAGGCCAAGTCTTGCAAACAATCTTTGGATTTTTGAAGATCTAAACTATTCATCAGTAAACCGGCTTGCTGAGGCTGCAGGGTCAGTTCTTGCGTTAAAACAGTTTCAAAATTAACCCCTATCAGTTTTCTTGATAAGTAATTTTTCTGATTTTTTAAAAAATCAATGTCCGTTCCGACAAGCTTTATGTTGGCGTAACCTAAATTCACAGCGGCTGATGCCAAAGGACGCATCCATAGGTCCTGGGACACAACATAGGCAAAATGATTCAGGTTCAGAGTGCTCACTTTATTTTTAATTGATTTTCGAATGACTGCAGGCAAAAAAAGTTCAGGCCAAAATTGGACCTGATTGTTAGGGCCCATTTTTGTAACCAAACAATCAAGCGTTTCAAGAAGCTGAACTTTTTCTGGTCGAGAGGAAAAAAGAGCCAAAGCCTCTGGGCTTTTGTGCAAAGGCCATTTATGAAAAAAAGCCTCACCCGCTTTTAAATGAGAGGGACTGAGTGAACCATTTGCCACCTGATAACTGAAGTCTGCGAATTGAGGTTCTTTCAAAATTGATTCAGCAAAAAATGAAAGGGGAGTTTTAGGTTCTGACCAGTCAAAAATAATTTTCAAATCTAAACTCCCTGTTTTTTCTTGAAATAATTTTCTGCAGCCGTCACATCACTGGCGATTTGTAGTTTCAAAGATTCTAGCCCAGAAAACTTCATTTCAGGACGCACAAAAGATAAGAATTCCACTTCGATATTTTGACCATAAAGATTATCTTTGAAGCCATCTAATATGTGAGACTCAACCAGGGTTATGGATTTTTCATGAATGGTGGGCCTGACACCCACATTTGTCACTGAATTCCAAACATCAAAAGCTCCTCTGACTAAAGTGATGTAAACACCTCTTTTTAAATTTTCCGCAGAAAAATCTCTTAGGTTAAGTGTGGGAAAACCTAACTCTCGACCCTTCTGGTGGCCGGGCTCGACCTGACCTCGAATGGAAAAGGGTCTGCCAAGCAACTGAGAGGCTTCAAAAACACTTCCCTCAAGAAGATAGGACTTAATTTTCGATGTTGATACTCGGTTGTTGTTAATCATGACTGGTGAAATACCAAAGAGTTGAATATCACAGTCATTGGCCCAATTCTGAATCATAGAAAAATCACCGGTGCGCTGAAAACCGAATTTAAAATCAGAACCGACAACTAAACTTTTTAAATGTAGTGAGGATTGCCAGTACTTTAACAAAAATTCCTGTGCCGATAATTCTGAGAAAGACTTTGTAAATTTTTCCTCTATCAGGATGTCCACTCCAAAATCTTTAAGCCTTTGATACCAAGTTTCTCTGTTTTCTAAATAAGTATGTTTTTTGTCGGCTTGGAAAAAGGCCTGTGGATGGGGTGTAAAGCTATAAATGGCAAGATTTCCACCTAAAAGTCTTTTTTGAGAAAGCGCCTTTTGCAGCAGTTTTTGATGGCCCAAGTGCAGACCGTCAAAATTGCCCACTGCCATATGGAGGGGGGTCCCATTTTCGCAAAAATCCAGAGAGCTAGAGAAAATTTTCATAAGTCCACAATATCAGACTTTAAATTCTGAATCCTTGAAATTTCCCCGGCCTTTGCTATGGTGCGTAACAGTGCAAAATATCAAAGAATTTTTAGTTTCCATGAGTTGGCTCCGTTGGATTTATCGACGCCAAGGACTCATTTTAAGAATACTGGTCTGCTGGGCACTCGGCAGCCTTGCCATGCTTAACGATGAAAAAAATAATTTTGATACTCGATTCAAAATTCGTGGAATGCAAAATCTAAATTCACAGATCGTACTTCTGAACCTTAAACCCAATGATCTCAGTCGCTACTACGATCCTCGAGTTCAAAATTTACTTAACCTCAACCAAACGCAAGATTTTTCAGAGTCTTTTTTTTGGGATCCATTACTGTGGCGGCAAATATTAGAAACTCTGCTTAAACAAAAGCCTCAAGCGATCGGAGTGACTCTTTTTTTTGGTCAAGATTTTCAAAACATGCTTTTTACCGATGAAGAAACTCAAGTGTTTTTTCATCCCCAAGTCTATTGGGCTTCACAGCTGGGCACCTATGATCAATCACTGACATCCGTTTTAGCAAGAAATGATTATGCAAGTTCTGGACTGATACATCTGATACCCGATGAAGATGGACAGATTAGAAAAATACTCTCCAATCCCTCTGAAATCCCCTCACTTCCAGAGAAACTTTCAGGGAAAGTATTTCCACCTGGCAACCTATCTCAGTTTATTAACTTTAGAGGGTCACAAAATTTGTTTCCGACTTTAAATATTGTTGATTTACTAAGTGGAGACTTACCTTCTGATTATTTAAAAGATAAAATTGTCATCATCGGAGCTCACCAAAATTCTATCAACCCCTATCTCACCCCTGTCGGTCCACTCTCGAGGGCTGAAATCGTAGCACAGGTCACTGACAATTTGATTCACAATCGCTGGATTAAAAAATACCCCTCGGTGGTTTATGCTTTCTATTGTTTACTGATTGTGATCTTAGCTGTATTGATCATCAGTTATTATCCGCAAAGTGTGGCTTTCTTCTTTTATTGTTGGTTGGCTCTATTAACAGTTTGCCTATCCATTTGGTTTTTTGATGTATTAAATGTTTGGTTTCCAGCCGCCAGCACACTTTTTTTACTTATCACTGTATGGATTGTATTTGTCGGCTATCAAGCATCAAAAATTGAGCGACGAAATTATATGCTCGAGCAAGAACAAAAGTACTTACAAGAACTCGAGCAACTCAAATCCAATTTCGTAAGCCTCATCAGTCATGATCTCAAAACTCCTTTGGCTAAAATTCAAGGAGTATTAGACAGAATTAAAACGTCTGCGCAATCCACAGAACTGAATGACGACATTTCATCTCTTGAGGACTCCACTGAAGAACTCAATCACTACATTCAATCCATTCTTAAGGTCATGCGAGTCGAGTCTCGTGATTTTCAAATTGAAACTGTTTCCACTGACTTAAACGAAATCATCGAACAGGTTTTAGTTTCCTTAAAGCCACTGGCTGATCTTAAAAAAATTGAGATCCAATCGCAGTTGGATCCACTTTTTCTTGTCGATTTAGACCCTACTTTAATCCGCGAAGTGGTTCACAATTTAATCGAAAATGCGATTAAGTACTCTGCTGAAAACAAAGTGATCGATGTGAAAAGCTTTGAAAGCGAAACAGAAATTGGCTTTTTTGTACAAGACTACGGAGAAGGAATCCCACCCGAAGAAGTGCCTTTGGTTTGGGGTAAATTTGTTCGTGGGCAAGGCCAATCTCACAGAAGCAAAGGCTCTGGCCTGGGTCTTTACTTGGTCAAATACTTTGTCGAGCTCCACGGAGGCCGTGTCACCTTGCAAAGTGAACTCGGTCAAGGTACACAGGTAGGGTTCTATCTTCCACTTTAGAGGTAACAATGAACACTGAATTAACAGCCCTTATCGTAGATGATGAGTCCGAACTCAGAAAATCTGTTTCATCCATACTCACCAATATCAGCCCAGATATTCACTTTATTATTGAAGAAGCGAAAAACGGATTGGAAGCCGTACAAAAAATAAAAGCTCAAAATTTCGATATCGTATTGATGGACGTTCGAATGCCCGAAATGGATGGACTCACCGCGCTTGCGCAGATTAAAGAACACGACCCCAGTACTTTTGTGGTGATTATGACAGCTCATTCAAACTTACAAGATGCTGTTCTTGCCATTAAAGAAGGGGCCTATGATTACGTCGAAAAACCTGTCAAATCAGACAAACTTTCAGACATCGTAAAAAAAGCCCTAGAGGCCCGTGAAATGGTCTCTTCACTTGCCTTATCAAATCCTGTTTTTGATGATGATGTGGAATCAGAATTTGTTGGCAATACAAAAAAAATGAAAGACGTTTTTCAGCTTATATTTAAATTGTGTAAAGTTGATACCACAGTTTTGATTCGGGGTGAAAATGGAACAGGAAAAGAATTAGTCGCAAGAGCTATTCATTTTAATTCACCTCGAAAAAATTCAAATTTTGTGGCCATTAACTGCGGAGCCATTCCCGATAGCCTCATTGAAAGTGAGCTCTTTGGTCATGAAAAGGGAGCTTTCACAGGGGCCACAGAAAGAAAAATTGGAAAGTTTCAAGCCGCTAATAATGGTACTCTTTTCCTTGATGAGATCGCAGAACTTAAACCGGAAATGCAGGTCAAGTTATTAAGAGTTTTACAAACAAAAAAGATCACTCCTGTGGGTAGTAACCGAGAAATGAAAGTGGAAACTCGAATCATTGCTGCAACAAACAGAAATTTAGAAAAAATGATGGATGATAGTACCTTCCGAGAAGATTTATTTTACAGGTTAAATGTCATGCCCATTTTCTTGCCACCACTTAAGGATCGATTGGATGACATTGAACCCTTATCTCAGTACTTTATTAAAAACTTTAACAAAAATCACTCTCGTCACATTCAGGGCCTACACCCGGATGCTTTAATAGCTTTAAAAAAATATAATTTTCCTGGCAACATTCGTGAACTTGAAAATATGATCGAGCGGGCTTTTATTCTTGAACCTGGCCAAAGCACTCTGATTTCTTTTGACAGCTTGCCTGATGAAGTCAAATTTTTAAAAAATTCAAAAGAAACCAGTATGGAGTATTCAGGTCCCATGGACTTTGATTCGTTCAAGGAAGAAATGGAAAAAGAGTTCATCATTAATGCTTTGAAAGCCAACGATGGTAAAATCAACCAAACCGTTGCCCAAGCCAATATTCCAAAAAACACTTTGCTTCGAAAAATTCGCAAATACGGAATTAACGTTAAAGATATCTAGTTTAAAAAGGGCTGCAAATCCTGTAAGGTGATGTTTAAATCTTGCATGCATTTGTGATGACCCAGTGGACAAACCTTTGGCCCATGGGATCCACAGGGCCTGCAGTTAAGGCTATTGACTTCAAAGACTTTCACTTTACCTGTCCAAGGCCGATAACCAAAGTGAAGCACTGTGGGGCCAAAAAAACTCACCACTGGGCGATTCATAAGTGCTGCCATATGACTGCTTGAAGAGTCATTTCCGATAACAAGTTTCACATTGGTTAATAAAAGTAAGGATTCTAATACATTCGTTTTTCCACACAGCTGCAAAGCACCCGGGATTTGCCTTGCCACTTCCTCGCCCAAGGTTTTTTCCTCAGGCCCGCCCATAATGACAACTTGAAAGCCCTTGGCGTGAAGTGATTGACCGAGTTCAATAAACTTTTCCTTTTTCCACATCTTAGTCGCCCACACACTGCCAGGAAATAGTGCGACAGCATTATTGAATCTGTACTTTTCATTGATTTGATACTGCTGCTTTTTACTTTCAACCCTATTTTGATCAATACAAAATCCAGGATCAGCCCAACTGGGTGCAGGTAGCAAATCATGGGTTTCATTTTTTAAAATATATTCTTCACTGGGCCTTAAGTTATTAAAGTTCTGTTGTAATTCAGGGTTTCGATTTTCGATCAACTTGAGCAAACGTATTGATTCGGGCCATTGTTTTTCAAAACTCACTCGATTTTGAAAAAATATAAAATTCCATATTTTTTTGAAACTGATTTTATGATGAGCTTTAATTTGTGCCACCATCAAAGCTGTTCGAAGCGAGGTGTGAGGGGAAATAAGTTGATTGATTTCGAATTTTTTTAATTCCTGAATAACATTTTGATAGGTTTTCTGATTTCCCTTTTCAATTTCCCAGTAAAAATCAATAAGCCCCAATTCTAATAATGGCTGACCTAAACCTTTACGACAAATCAGGCCTAATTTTTGATTGGGATAGGTTTTTTTAGTCCAATGAAACAGAGGTGTGGAAAGAAGTAGATCTCCCAAAAAAGCTGTTTGAATTATGCAATTGATCACTTCGGGTTTGTCGATGAATGGCCTCCACCACTTGTTGCAAATCAACTAAATCGTAGCACATCACTGGTTGCTGGCAAGATCTCTTCCAGCAAGGCGAACAAGACGCTTGGGTTAGAATTTTTTCTCCCCTGCCAAACAAGTCAATTTCCTGATGACAAGAGGGACCAAACCAAGCCACGACTCTTTTATTTTGTGAAATGGCCATATGCATGCCTAAGCTATCGCCAGTGAAAACAACATCACAGGCTGCAACAGAAATAAGGCCATCACGAAGACCCTTTTCTGTGGGAGATTGAATGACATCCAAATTTTCAGCAATTTCACTATTTCTTTGAGTGTCCTCAGGCCCACCCAACAATACAATTTGGTAATTTTGTTCAGATCGCAAAAGCTTTTTAATCAAGTCCCTGTGGTTTTGTACGGAAAGCTTTTTAGCCGGTAAAACAGCCGCACACCCCGTATTGATTCCCACAACTACTTTTTGATTTTGGCTCCACATTTGATGTCGACTTTGGGCTTCATCAATTTCACTTTTATTTAAAGGTAAATGATAACCCTTTAATTGACCTTTGAGCTCAAAGGATTCAGCCAATAATTCGAGTTCTGTTTGCTGGTTGATAAAAAATTTTTTCTCATCATTGAGACCCAATTCCCAAAGTTTATCCGCACCGCTGTTCAGTGGTCTGATAACTCCTGACTCATCACTTAAAAATCCATAAACATTTTTTACAAGGCACATCTTCAAAATACCTGAAGCTTTAAGGTCTTTATCAACGACAAAGGCATGATCAAAATGAAAATTTGAAAGCTTTAATAGATCTTGAAAGTCCGAAGTAAAAACTCGTTTAAGATCAGGATGATTATTTAACAAAAAGTGGGCAGGTTTATCAGTGACCCAAGTGATTTCTGAATCTGGGAACTTTTGCTTGATCAAAGGTATCAAACCCGTGGATCTAACCACAGCTCCCAGTGCACCTAAGTGAATCAATAAAATCTGAGCTCCCCTTTTTTTATAAGAAGAGCAAATACTTGGACAATCACTTTTGGATAATCCACAGGGTTTAGCACCAGTAAAATGCGTACAATCCGTACGATAATTCATGAAATAAGAATAACATATCTAAGGCTGAGCCGTGCCTGGCTGATAGTCCAAAATTTGTGACACCAAGGTGCCAATTTTGATTTTGGATTCAATTCGAAGGGGAATTTTTCTAGGATCATCTGAGAGCCAAATAAAGATGTCACCAACAGGCTTAAAAGCACCTTTAACTGTGATTTCTGGTTTAATTTTAATGGCTTTCATTTCACCAAGGGGAGTTTTTAAAATTTCTCGACCCACAACTCGACCTTTGAACACTAAGTTTTCACCGTCATCGGCCACGCGAAAAGAGTACTCTTGCCCGTCTTTCCAAGCAAAAAGCCTCATGTAATAAATAAGACTAAAAACATTCTGAGAATAGGGAGCAAGTTCCCACTCTTGTTTTTTTTCTTCCACACCTTTTTTAGAGGTGATTTTTTTTTCTTCAAACCTGGCCTTATTGTTTTCAAAATCAAAATACTGACGAGCTTCACGAAGTTGAGATGATTCTTTTACATGCAAAGTATAAAGCCTAGGAACCCAAAGATCATAATCAACAAGAACATTCACTTTGTCATCAACTGCATAAAATGAAGAAAACAAGCTGGTTGTTTTTAATTGAATTTCAAACTGGTAAGCCTTTCGACCATTGACATTTTTAAATGGCAAAGTGGAGTAATTCATTTCCCCTGCTGTGATTTTAAAAAAGTTATAATAAACTTCATGCTTTATTTTTTCACCCACTAGAAAGGGATCGTGAATGGGTCTTCTTCCTAAAAATCCCACTGAGTCTTCAATGGAAGGTTCTCGCTTGGCAACAGCAGAGACAACTGATTCATTCGTTTTCTTCTCTTTGATCAAGGGAGGAGGAACTTTTACAATGGAGGCTTTTTTTGTGGTTGGCTTAATAACTTCTGGATGAACAACTGACTCTTCAATCACTAATTTTTTATCAATATCTGAGTTAAGAACTAATTCCTTTTCTTTTTCTTGATCGATTTTTAATATACTTGAACAAGAAGTCAGGCCAATCATCATAAATAGAATCAATAACCATTTCATTATGAGCCTTTCCACTTCCAGCGCCGATGAATCCACATCCACTGCTCTGGATACCTTCTCACAATTTCCTCAATTTTGTCTGTAAACACTTGCGTTAACAGGACAAGAGTCTGCTCGCGATCAGCTGAATCGATTTGATAGAATTTTTCCAATCCTTCAATGGTTTCAAAAACTGCATGATTTTTGCCATCAGCGCCCTCGTAGTTGTAAGCCAAAACCACTGGAGACTGAGTTTTGAGAACAAACAATGCAAGCCCGTAGGCCGTCCCAACAGGACGACCAAAAAAAACATTTCTCACTCCAAAGGGACGCCCCATATGCTGATCAAGAACAAAACCAACAGAGGCCTTATTTTTTATGGCCTTCAAAATGGCAAAAGGAGTTCTTTCACCATGGGGTTCAATGTATTGAACTCCTTGGGCCCCGCGAACTGAAAACCAAAGTCGATTGAGCCACTGAGACCTAAAAAACTTGGTAATCAGAAAAACTGGATATTTTTTAAAGGCCAGCAAGTTGGCTAGTAAGTCCCCGTTTCCAAGATGCAAACTTAAAAGAAAAACTCCTTTGTTTTTTGCAAAAGCCTCTTTTAAAAGATGCTCATCATGAAAGATGATATTTCGATCGATCCACTTTTGATCTATTGTAGGAATCAAAAATAACTCAAAAAAATTATCTAACATATTGTAAACAGATTGACGGCCTATTTGAATTCTTTTTTCTTCACTCCAATCAGGAAAAGCAATTCTGAGATTACTAAGAACCACTTGTCTGCGAAACCTTAAAATATCAAACCATAATATTCCAAGTGGTCTACCAAAAAGCCTGACCACTTTTCTTGGAAAAAGAGAAAAAAACAAGCAAATCAATTTTATCAAAGATGATTCTCCTGGCATAATTTATCAAAATAGGAAACCCATTGATCAGTTGGCATGATTTTCAAGTTTTGAATAACTGGTGTCCACAGCAGAGGATTAAAATTTAATTTTTTAATTTTAACAAAATCTTTTTCTGTGCAAAAAATTTTTTTATTTAAGGCTTTAGATTCAATGCTTAAAATATCTAATTCAGTGAATTGATGATGATCAGGATAGTGAATGATATCAAAATGATGTCCTGGATGGTCTTGTTTCATTTGTTCAAAAAACTGCAAAGGGTTACCAATGGCCGTAACAATTAATGATTCTTTACCACTCAAATCACTGACTTGATTGGTGGTCTCGAGGTAAAACTGAGGTATTGTAGTAGGCACATGTTTTTTTAATAAAACTTCTGTATCCTTTTGTGCAAGTTTTTTACGAGAGTAAAAAATAACATCAGCTAATTGAATTTTAGTTAAGGGCTCGCGAAGATAAGAGGATAATTTATTTTGACTGACTGATAGATCAAAAACTAAAGAATTCCAATTTTTAAACAATTTGTGATGCTGGAATCCATCATCTACAAGCACAGCTTTAATTGTTTTATCTTGATCAGCTAGTCGTGCGCTATTGGCTTTCCGAGGCCCACTTATGACAGTGGCATGAGGTCGTTTAGCTTTATAAAATACAGCTTCATCACCGTACACTGCTGGATCTGCATCCAGAGGCACCACTTCAGAATGTTTTAGACTAGCTTTGTAACTGCGACAAACAATGGCTGCTGAAATATTTTTTTTTTGAAATTCATCATATAAATAAAGCGTGAGGGGTGTTTTACCACTTCCACCCATGGTCAGATTTCCAACTGAAAAAACAGGCTTCGATAGTTTTACTTTTTTTAAAATTTGAACTTCATACAAATGACGATGAAGGCCTGAAAAAAATCCGTAAATTTGAGCAAGGATCAAAGGTACCTCGTAAGTACATCAATGACTCTTTGAGAAGCTCCTCGCTCACCTAATTTAAATTTTAATTTTTTTAATTTCTCAATCACTGGCTTTTGTGATTCTGGATTTTTTATCCATTGATCTAACAGTTGAAAAAGTTCTTTGTCAGTGGCCTGCCATTGCAGTCGTTCCGGCACAGCTTCTTCGCCTAAAATTAAGTTTACTAAGCCAAAGTATCCTTTAACAATGAGTCTTCCAAGAACTGCTGTTAACAAGCTGGTTCTGTACATGATGACCATTGGCTTTTCCAATAAGCCCACTTGCAAAGTGGCAGTTCCTGATGTTGCAAGCATAACATCAACTAAGGAGATCATCTCAAAAGGATCATTCTTAACCAGCTGAAAGGGATGTCTAAAATCATCCATATAATTTAAGATCTGATCTTTTTCGATAGTAGGTGCACATAAAATAACGAGCTTAAGATTTTGATGTTTCTTCAACAGCTCAGAGGCCACTTTCAACTGCTGAGGTAAATGATACTCAAGTTCTTTACGGCGACTGCCTGGCATAAGTCCAAGTACAATTTCATGATCCTGAATTCCACATCGATTGCGGTGATTTTTTTTAAAAACAGGATCAAAGTATTTATCTTCTATTTCATCTAGCAATGGATGACCGACAAATTCAAAGGGCACCTGATGTTTTTCATAAAAGGGCACTTCAAACGGAAACAATAAAAGAACCTTATCACAGTATTTTTTAATGGTTTTTACTCGACCTTTTCTCCAGGCCCATACTTGCGGAGAAATGTAGTAAACAACTTTAATACCTAAAGCGTGCAGTTTTTTTGCAAGCATTAAATTAAACTCGGGGTAGTCCATGACCACAACGACTTTTGGTTTTCTTATTTGAGCTTGTGCAACCAATTGATCAAAGACTGATCTGAGCAGTGAGTACTGAGAAAAAATCTCTGTTACACCCACCACTGCCATTTCCTCGGCTTTACCCAGTCTTTCAAATCCTTCTTTTTCCATGGCCAGACTGCCGACACCAAAAGTAAGTAAACGGGGATTTGTTTTTTTCCAGCTTTTAAGAAGCTTCAAGGCATAGTGACTACTGGAAGCCTCGGCTGCCACGATCATAACTGAAGGAGAAGTTGAATCTACTTGGACCATTCTTCAATCCAAGAAAGTGCCTGCATGGCATCTTCTCCCGATACCGGGGCTGGAGAGTCATTGATAATACATTTTAAAAACTCATTGGTTTCAAATTGCAGAGCATCTCTTTTTTCAGCTGACCAAGTACGCGTGGAAACAGGCTCTGGAAGACTTAAATTGATAAGCTTTGTGTGTTGCAATTCTAAGGTACCCAGATGAGCCCAAAGAGTTTCTTCTTTTGCTATCATCTGAAAACTTCGATCAGCCGCTTGAGAAACTCGGCTGGCAATCAAGCTTGCTGTTTGTCCGCTACTTAATGTCACGTGAACTTCAGACCAATCCCAGGTTTGTGTAAAAACTTTTCTTTTTAACACATGGGAGGACTTGATCTGTGAGCCGGTCAACCAGGTTAAAAGATCCACATCATGGATCATCAAATCATGCATAACGCTGACATCAGCAGCACGAGTTTTAAAAGGACCCTGCCTTCTTAAAACAAAAGATTCAGCCTTTACATTGGACTTTTTGATTTCATCCATACATGGATTGAATCGTTCGATGTGGCCGACAGATAGTTTTAATTTGTTTTGTTTTGCAAGTTGAATCATTTTTTCAGCTTGGTGCAGTTCAGCTGCAATAGGTTTTTCCACATTGACGTGAATTCCATTGCTTAAGCACCACATAGCGATTTCAAAATGAGCTTGGGTGCTAGCGGCAATTGTAACAGCGTCAACTTGATTTTTAAGCTGAGACAATTCAGAAAAGGACAGACATCCTAAGTCAGTTGCCACTTTTTTTGCTCGCTCGGGACTGGCATCAAAAACGCCGACGAATTCGGAATACTCAGAGGCTTTGTGCTTTTGAGCATGAAAAAAACCAAGATAACCAACTCCTAGAACAGCTGTTCTTAGTTTTTTCACTCTTCACCTTCAGACATGGAAGAATCCGATTTTCTGGATATAGCTAAACCACGTTTTGAGCTTCTAACAAAATGCACAAGATAATCGATGTTTTCACTGGCTGTGCATTCACTTTGGATTCTAGCCAATGCTTCATCAATAGTGCCTTTACCCATGGTAATAATTCGAATGGCTTTGTGAACATTGGTAACTTCTTGCTTTGAAAAGCCCTTTCGTAAAAGCCCCACTTTATTAGTGGCTCGAATCAGCGCCCAATTTCCTTGAGCCCTTGAAAATGGTAAAATATCTTTATTAACTGTGGAGCTGCCTGCAATAAATGCGTTTTTCCCAACTTTAGTAAATTGATTAAACGCACAAACTCCACCGATAACAACTCCGTCCTCGATTTCGCAGTGACCACCAAGATGAGTATTATTGGCCATAATAACATTGTTGCCAATTTTGCAATCGTGGCCCACGTGGGTGTAGGACATAAAATAGCAGTTATTTCCCACTTCTGTTTTACCGTCGGCTTTAGAAGTGGCTAAATTCACAGTGGAAAATTCGCGAAACACATTGTTACTACCGATAATGAGTTGCGTGGGTTCGCCCTTAAAAGAGATATCTTGAGGGGGACCACCAATGACAGCACCCGGAGAAATATGATTGTTATCACCAAGAACAATCGAACCGGTTCTGTAACCAACAGTCGCATGACCTTCGATAAAAGTTCCGCGACCGATTTTCACTTTACCTTGAATCAGACAATAGGGTCCTATTTCGACATCTTGATCGAGCTCGACGTCAGCGGATAGGACACTGGTAGGATGTATTTTTGGTGAACCCATTATTTTGTTTTTTCGAAAGCCTTGATCACTTTATCAGTGAGATCGTGGCCGCCATCGGCAAAAAGCACCATGGGTGAATTTTCCATCACATAAGAGTAACCACCCTCTTTAGCCACTTCAGCGATTGTCTTACGCATCTTTTCTAAAATCGGCTGAGTGAGGTCACGTTCTTTTTTCTGAATTTCAGTTTGATTTTTATTCAAAATCTCGCGGTACTTCATCATTTCCTCTTGAAGCTCAACTTGCTTACGACCCAGAACTTCTTCAGACATGACCGACTTCTTTTTTTCCAAGTCATCATTCATTTTTTTCAAGTCCGCTTCTCTTTTCTGTAAATCTTTTTTTCTTTTTTCAAACTCAGCTTCTAATTCTGTCTTTGCTTTTTTTCCAGCTGTTGTTGATTGAATGGCTTTTTGCATATCAACCAGACCAATTTTCATGTCAGCAGCAAAAACTGTATTGGCTAAAAAAAGTGAACATAATAAAATCGATTTTTTCATAATAACTCCTTCAAAAAATAAACTGATCTCAAAAAGGTGTTCCTATTGAGAATTCAAACACTGAGGCTTCATGATACACGCGTTCTCGATCGATTGGGAACCCCCATTCGAAACGCAATGGGCCAAGAGGCGAAAACCAGCGGATACCAAAACCCCAATCCGAGAAAAAATTGTCAGCGGTCAGCTCGTCTTCGGCGGCACCGATATCATAAAAGGCGACTCCATACATTTCAGCTTCACGAATCAAAGGAAACATGACTTCCGTTTGATACATCACCTGTTGTTCTCCGCCGTATACACGGTTGGCTAAAATGTCTGCACGTTCTTTAGAAAGTCCACTTCCTGCTGGTGGAGGCTGCTGGAAACGATTGGAAAGTTTTTGTGAAAACTGTCGACGACCCACAGTCGAAAATCGATAACCTCTTAAAGTGTAAGGTCCACCCAAAACATACAACTCATTGAAGGGAACTTTTTCGCCACTGATCGTGTTTTCGATACGAGCGTAGGTGAGATTATTTCTCCAGGTGACATCCCAAAATAAATTTTTGAAAAACCGGTAATCGGCACTGGCTTTATAGTAATTTAAATTTCCACCCAGAAGCCCCGAGTGAGAATAAGCCAGTCTTGAATAAATTCCCTTTGAAGGACGAAAGCGATCATTTCTTGTGTCGTACTCGATGGAAAATCCTAGAAGACCTGCATCACCACTGGCTGTATCCAAAGGGAATAAAAGATCGTCAGTCAATTGCTCACCGTTAACGACCACTTTATCAAGCCGTGCTGCTGAATAAGTGTAATTCACACCGGCTCGCAAATACTCGGCGATGGGATAACTGGCAAACAATCCTGCACCCGTTTTTGTTTCATCGTAGTCAAGACGACCCGAGGTTTCATTTCTAAATAGCCTGCCGCCCACAGCCCAATCAGAATCTTTGTAATAGGGTTCCGTGAAACTGACATCGTACTGACTGTACTGATCAGACAACTGCAAAGAAACGCCTAGGTTTTGCCCCAGACCACGAAAGTTGGTTTGCTGGACAGAGCCTTGAAGTGCAAGACCCGTGGCTGTGCTGTAACCTGCGCCAATTTGTATTTGCCCTGTGTTACGCTCTTTCACCACAATATCAATGTCCATCAAATCGGGATCATTTAGAGGTGTAGAAGTGCGAAAATTCACTTCTTCAAAAAATCCCAAACGCTGAATATTTTCTAAAGATTGACGGCGTTTGGTTTCGTTATAAAGCTCACCTTCATAAATTCGTAATTCACGCCTTAAAACCTTGTCCCGGGTTTTTGTATTACCCACGACCGTAATGCGACCAAATTTAACTTTGTTACCTTTATCAAACTCAAATACCAAGTCCGCTATTTTATCTGCATCATTAAAGCGTGTTCTAGGAATCACGTTAGCATAGGCATATCCTAAATCACCGTACAAAGCTTGAAGGTCATTAAGATCTTTTTGCAAAACATCGTAGGCAAAAACTTCAGAGTCATCAATTTTTGTGGTCTCTTTGAGCTTCTCAGTCGGGAATAATAAATCACCTGAGTATTCGACTTCACCAATTTTATATTGCTCGCCCTCTTCCACTCGGAAAGTAATATATAAACCCAACCGATCGGGAGTTAAGGCCACTGTGGGTCGATCGACTTTGGCTTTTACATAACCTTGGTTATAATAAAGAAAACGTAAAATTTGTGTGTCACGTTCGAAGGCATCTTGCTTGAATTGCCCGGATCCACTGATGGCTGTAAAATAACCTTCTTCTTGTGTTGCAAGTTTGGATTTCAAATAGGCATCGGTGAGTTTGTTATTACCGATAAAGTGAATTGTTTTAACTCGGACTTTTTCGTTTTCTGTGATCTTGAAAACTAAATTCACTCGTTCACCGGATTCCGTCATGGTGATCTGAGGTTCGATACGAACAAGATAAAAGCCCTTGTCTTCATAAAGCTTCAGCATTTTATCGATGGATTCTTTGAGTTTTGCTTGATTGAAAATTTCAAAGGTCTTGTAACCTGCGGCCTCTTGCAGCTCATCAGCCTTTAACTCTTTGTTACCTTCAAACTTGAGCTCAGCAAGTACAGGCTTTTCTTTTACTGTGTATTTTAAAATTCCCTTTTCAAAAGTCACATCCACAGATTCAAAAAAGCCCGTGGCAAATAGATTCAAAATATCCTGTCTGACTTTTTCAGGATCCAGAGGCTTATTAACTTCAGAAACCACTTTTCCTAGAACAGCGTCTTTTTCAAGTCGCTTTTGACCCTGAACATCAAAGCCCGTCACCAAAGAAGGAGCCGCAGCTTTCTTAACAGATTGCGCAAACAATGGCGTCGAAACACCCAAACAACACATAGCGAGACTTACAAGAGGCAAACACAAGCGTTGAAAAATCATTAAAATTGTAAGTCCTTTCAGGGGCTTATCAGCAAAGTGAGTGAATCCTATCCAATAATCTGGCAAGCGTCAACGAGCCCAGTGGCCATCGACTAATTTCATTTTTTTTGAAAAGCGACGAGCCATATTTTCATCGTGAGTCACTACGACAAGGGCCGCTGAGGATTCTTTTTGTAAATCAAATAAAAGCTGCTGAATCAAAGAGCCATTTTGACTGTCCAAATTACCTGTGGGTTCGTCGGCTAAAATCAAAGCTGGTTTTTTCACAAGAGCTCTGGCGAGGGCCACTCTTTGGCACTCTCCACCAGATAACTGAGTGGGAAAATGATCGATTCTATTGCTAAGACCCACTTGCTCGAGCAAAGCTTTTGCATAAGTGATATCTGGATCAAGTCCGCGAATCCAAAACGGCATCAAAACATTTTCAAGCACATTAAATTCATTCAGCAAATGATGAAACTGGAAAATAAAGCCTAATTTTTCAGCTCGAAAAAGAGAAAGCTCTTCGTCATTTAAATTTTGCAAGGACTGACCTTCAAACTTAAGCTCGCCCTGGTCAGCCGTATCAAGAGTTCCTAGAATTTGTAAAAGGGTGCTTTTCCCTGCACCTGATGAGCCCATGATACAAATAGATTCATTTCTATTAATTTCCATTGAAACATCTTTCAAGATCTCAAGCTTCGTATCATTTTTGTGAAAGCTTTTAAAAAGATGCTCAGCTTTCAAAAGAGGCTCAATCATTTTTCAATCCTTCACTAGGTAGTAATCTGGCCGCTCTGAGAGCTGGAATCGCACCAGACAAAACGCTTATTAACAAAGTGCTTATGATGATGGCTAAAAGATCCCAAGCCCTAACGCTGAGATCAATGTTGCTGATCTGATAGACAGAGCCCGCAATGAGTCCGAACCTTGCTTGATAAAAAGTCAAACCCACAGAAATCAACCATCCTAATATAAGCCCTAAAGAAACACCCGCTAAGCCTAAGGCAAGCCCTTGAATGAAAAACAACCGAATCACTTGCCTGGAGCGCATTCCAAAGGATTTTAGAACTGAAAGTTCTGATATTTTTTGCATGGACTGCAAAAGTAAATTTGAAACCAACGAAAAGGCCGCCACAATTATAATAATAAACACCACAAAAAATATGATTCGTCTTTCAATTTGCACAGCTGCAAAAGTGTTTTCGTGCTCAGACTTCCAATCCCTGACCCAGTGAGGGGGACCCAGTTTAGTTATAAGTTCGACAGCCATGTTTTCTGCTGCGTCTGCATCACTGATTTTAAGCATAAGACCCGCATAACGGTTTTTCACTTCTGCTAATCTTTGCGCTTCAGAAAGTTCGATCACAACCAGTCTTTCATTCCAATCATACTTTCCCATATCTAAAATTCCGCGGATTTGAAACTGCCCCATGGATCTTCGATATCCTGTGGTTTCCAGTTCACCGAATCTTGGAACAACCAAAGTGATATTGTCACCCACCGTTTTTCCAATTCGCGATGCTAGCTCGGTTCCAATCACAGCACCGAACAAGCGATCTTTCTTAGTTAAATCCAAAGTTCCTTGAACTAGACGGTCTTCAATTTTTAAAACCTTTGAGTAGGTTTTTTCATCGAGACCTTGAATCAGGATTCCTTGCACAACCCCTTGTGTGGCTGTGACACCTTCTAAAGTTAAAAATGGAGTTCCAAATAAAACTTTTTGGTCTAAAGCTTGGACCTGTGCGAAAAGTTCTTGCCAGGGCTCTTGATGACCCGATCTTTTGACAAGTTTTAAGTGACCTCCCACGTCGATCAAGGAATTTTTCAGTGTTTTTTCAAATCCTGAAAGCACACTGAGCGCCACATATAATACAGCTACACCAAGTGATAGACCAAGAAGAGCAAACAAAGTGGACCTGGTTGAAAGGGCCTCTTTGTTCCAAAAAAAACGCCTCATCAGAAGCCATTCGATTTTCATGTTGTGAGTGAGTCCTGAGCTGTGGACTTCAAATAGGCCATAATAAATTCTGAGATTTGACCGTCCATCACATCATGCACTTGATTGGTTTCATGATTGGTTCTGTGATCTTTTACCAGCTGATAAGGATGCATCACATAGGATCTAATCTGAGATCCCCATTCATTGGCTTTTTTTGTGGCATTGGCCGCATCACGCTCGGCATTTTTTCGCTCGACTTCTTTTTCATACAAAGCGGCTTTTAACATTTTCAAAGCTTTTTCACGGTTCTGAATTTGCGAGCGCTCGACTTGGCACTGAACAATAATTCCAGTTGGCAAATGATACATACGAACAGCGGAATCTGTTTTGTTCACGTGCTGGCCGCCTGCGCCGCTGGATCTATAGGTTTCCACTTTTAAATCATCGGGTTTAATTTCAATTTTAATATCATCATCCACCTCCGCCCAAGAAAAAACAGAGGCAAAGGATGTGTGCCTTCTTGCATTGGAATCAAAGGGCGAAATACGCACAAGTCTGTGGACTCCGCTTTCAGCTTTCAGATAGCCATAAGCATAGGGTCCTTCAATTAACAACGTGGCGGATTTAATTCCCGCTCCGTCGCCGTCCGTTCTTTCAAGCTCTGAAACTTTAAAGCCTAACTTTTCAGCGTAGCGCATATACATGCGGTAAAGCATCTCGGCCCAATCACAGGCTTCAGTACCACCCGCACCTGAGTTGATGGAAATATAAGCCGAATTGGCATCCAGCTCTCCGCTCAAAACTCTTTGCAATTCTAGATTTTTTCCAAGCCTCAGTGCTGATTCAAGTTCTGTGATCACTTCTTGAAACAAAGGTTCATCTTCAGCCTCAGAAGCCATTTCAAGCAAAACTTTGGCGTCTTCTAATTTTGAATTAAACTGTTTCCATTCGTCCAGTGCCTTTTCCAACAAAGCTTTTTCTTTGTTCATCTTTTGCATTTCTGCGGGCTTGGACCAAATGGCAGGATTTTCGGCTTGAAGAGCCAGTTCTTCTAGACGCTTTGTTTTTCCAGGTAAGTCAAAGATACCTCCGGATCTCAGCAGCAAGCTGATCCAGATCAGAGATTTTTCTTTTGACGAGATGTAGATCGGCGGCGATTGACATAGCTTAAAGAAATAGCTTCAAAAATCTGATCTTGCAATAGGAACATTTCCTTCTCTGCGGCCTTTGATGTCTCGTGATCAAATCCCAGCAAATGCAAAATGCCGTGCAGTACCATATATCCCAGCTCTTTTCCTTGCGTGAGTCCGTGTTTTTTTGCTTGTTTTTTTAGCACAGGCCAGCACATCACAAGCTCACCCAATGAATGACTTTCTGAAGATTCAAAACTCAAGATATCGGTGGCGTAATCACGCCCACGGAATTGCAAGTTGAGCTTTCGAGCCGGCTTGATATCTAAAAAGGCAAGGGTCAGAGTTTTGTCTTTTAAACTTTTTGAATAACCGTTAAGGCCCAATTGAGCGTGGACTTTCTTGCACCAACCTTTTAAAAAAAGGATTTGTCCAGATGGTACCTGAGCCTGATTAATGATGATCAACTTCATGACTGATTTTCAAACTTTTAAGTTCGCTCAGTCAAGGGATGTGTGATTTAATCACGCGTATGCCAAAACCTCCAGAAAATCGAAAATCATTTGATGCTTTAATTGAATTAGTCTCGGCTCTGCGTGGCCCCGAAGGTTGCCCTTGGGACCTTGAACAAAATCATAAAACATTGGCCCCTTACACCATTGAAGAATCCTTTGAACTTGTGGAAGCCATCGAAAGCCAAAATGATCAGTCATTAAAAGATGAATTGGGAGACGTTTTATTTCAAGTGGCTCTTCATTCCCAGTTAGCTCACGAGCGCGGAGCTTTCCAAATTGACGATGTGCTTGAAAATCTCAATACAAAAATGATTCGCAGGCATCCCCACGTTTTTTCTGATCAGAAAGTTAAAAACTCGGAAGAGGTTTGGCAAAACTGGGAGAAAATAAAAAAAGCAGAAAAAAATCAAAAAGCCGCTGGCTTTGGCATTCCCCTACAATTACCTGCTTTACAAACAGCTTACAAAATCGGAGTGAAATGTGAAAAATCAGGATTTGATTGGAGCAACACTTCTGATGTTATGGCTAAAGTTTTTGAAGAAATTGAAGAGCTCAAAGTCGAAATCCAATCTCAAGACCAGGAGAAAACAGCGGAAGAACTGGGTGACGTGCTTTTTAGCTTAGCGCAACTAGCAAGGCATTTAAAACTAGAGCCAGAACAAGTTCTAAGGAAAGCCAATAAAAAATTTGAAACTCGTTATTTTCATATGCTGAAAATAGCAGAAAATGAAGGTCTTGAATTTGAAAAACTTGTACCCGAAGAAAAAGAAAAATTATGGAAAAAAGTTAAGGAGCAAACTCTTGGTTCTTAGTTTTTAAAAAAACATAAGCAGGACTTAAACATATGGCTCTTATGGCTTTGTTGGGTCGACCATCACAGTGATTACGCCTTAAGTGATCCTTCCCCCAAGATCCTCTAGCCAAAGAGGCTTGAATGAAGATTAAAATTAAAACGGAAAACACCGATAATCCCATGGCTTTTTTTCGTAAACGATGAAAAAGAAAATTTCCCAAATAGAACAAAGCAAAAAAAAGAATGAGACCCAGGATCCAATCGAATGGCGAGGCTTTGGATAAAATGGATAAGGTCTTGATCCAATCTTGTTTCCACATCAAGTCTTGCTGAACTTGAAATGAAAGATGATTAAAAAAGTAAAGACTGCTTAAACTCAACCAACATAAAAAAGTGTAGAAATGAATCAGAGGCAGTGACTTTGTCATTTGGTCCGCTTTCATCAATTTCAGACCAAAAAAAATCAGCAGAAAAGGTAAAGACAGAAAACTCAAAATTAATAAATCAAAGCGAAACCCCATGAATAAATTCATCACTGAATCATTCTTTTCAGATAATGAAACTAAATTCAGCAGCCGAGGCAGGCTGAGCAACGAAGCCGTTAATAAGAAAGTCCAAAGGTAACTAACGACGCTCATCGGGAGGAAGATGCGGGCAAGACCAAATAAATAAAACAAGACCTAGGAAGAAAACTGTTAAAAATAATTGAATCATCAAAGGTATGTTCATCACCCAAATGATCAAAGCTGAAATGGAAATCATGGTCGAAGCCCAGCACTTGATAGGAACACGAATCACCCGGTAAGCTTGCCAGCTTAAAATAACAGGTCCGAATTTGGGGTGGGTGATCAGTTTCTGGTAGAATTTTTCAGAGCTTTTAGAAAAGCAATAGGCTGACAGAAGAATAAAGCAAGTGGTTGGAAGCAAAGGAACAAACAGGCCCACCAAACCCAATCCCAAAGATAAAAAGCCTGCGCTTACATAAAGAGCTTTTTTAATGGGCTGGGTGGAAGCTGATTTCATCTTTAATAGGATTAACTGAAGGGTGGCTACGCGTCAATAGAAGCTGCTCTAAATTTCGTTAAACGGCTTACGTATTTTCTCTAAAAATAAGCGACTCAAAATGGGACTGTCCGCTATGTGCTCGTTGAACAGTTGCTTTTTAACATCTTCAATCAAAGGCCTCTCTTCACCCATACGAATCTGTGCCCGATTATCAAGAATTTCAGAGAGCTGAACAATCATGGTTTCCATTGTAATCTTGTCCGGCTGGACGCGTTGTGGAAAACCCCTCTGGTCCAAGCGCTCATGACTCATAAGAATCATATTTTTGACTTCTTCCGGAAGTGAGAGCTTTCGAGATAGCACCATTTTTAGGCTCTTATTGGGATGATCTTGATACTCTGCAAGATCAGCTGGATGGAGACCTTCAAGGCTTTCATTTTTTCTAAGCTTTCTAGTGACGTCAGGCTGTATTTCTAAAAGCCCCACATCACTTAGCAAGCAAGCGATCATGATCTCAACGGGTTGACCAATTCCAGAGTGAAGACTTAAAAGGCCCGCATAGGCAGCTCTGGCTGGTGCCCTTTGCACAGATCCGAATTCGCCTATGGAGGAATTGCTGATCACAGCCCAGGCATTTCCGGTGGCCCCAAGCGTAGTCATCAGTTCACTAGATAAACGATTACACTTCATGTAAAGGTCAGCTCCTAATTTAAAAGAACTACCTTCTGACTGATCCGAAATCATGAGCACTAAATCCACATAGGAAGCGAAAAGACTTAAGTACTGAGCTCGGCATCTTTTTACTAATCCCTCAGCTGACTTATCATTCTGCCCAGCCACATACTTCTGATACTCGGCTGCATCATCACGGCGGATGTAGATTTCATTAATTTGCAAAAGCTTTTCTAGCTTATCTTTTGTAATTTCATCTCCCGCACGCAGGACCGGTAGAAATTTTTTATTCAGTGGAAGAATATGAAACAGTGGGAAAATGAGCTTAGAGCCCAGCAAAAGTTCACTGGCCTTAATAGGTAAATAAGAAGATTTGATTTTTTGTGAAGAAATAAATTCTAACTTACTAGATAGAAAAAATTCTCGCTCGACCAATACTGCATTGGCACCAGATTTTTTTATAAATGCTGCAACACTGGGTTTTAGCTTTCCACTGATCACTACTAAAATATAACAATTCGGAGCGCTTTGCCTGACCACCTGTACGGTGCCTGCAATTTCACCTTCGTTTTCTACTTTTTCAGCAGACAACAAAACGAAACTTGCATCTTTAAATTCCACTTCTCGGTCACTGAGCTCATCCACTGTATTGAGACTGGAAAATGTAAAGCCAAATTCAGCGCTGATATTCCTGCAGCGATCGGTCCAAGCTGGATCTTTTGAAATGAGTAAGAAATCACAAACTCCCATCACTTAACAATGGAAGAGATGGGAAATCTTCTCAAGTAAAAAAGCTTTAACCTAATCTGAGCATCAGACTAATAATACGCTTCTTAAAATGAGTCATAGGAGAATACTTAAATGGAAATTCAATTAAAGTACTTTTAACTAATACACTTTTAAAATGTGAGAAGCAGCGAAAACTCTCGGCTCCGTGATACTGTCCTATGCCACTGGACCCGACTCCACCAAAGGGAAGATGGGGATTTGCAAAGTGCATAATTGCTTCGTTGATGGCACCACCACCGAACGAAAATTCAGACATTTGCTGCAAACGATCTTTGTTTTCAGTGAAAAAATAAAGCGAAAGTGGAGCGGGTCTTTGTTTCAAATCCCGAACCACATCCTGCAAATTAGAAAATGTGAGGACCGGCAACAGAGGGCCAAAAATTTCTTCTTGCATAACCGGGTCTGACCATCGGACTGAAGTCATAACGGTGGGTTCAATCCATCTTTGTGCAATGTCAAACTTTCCACCCAGCACCACTTGCTGGTTATTAATTAACTTTACTAATCGCTGAGTGTGTTGCTCGTTGATGATTTCGACATAGTTTTCATTTTTTATACTGTAATCAGCTTGTGAAATTTCATTTTTCAAAATTTGTAAAAATTCTTCTTTTCGAGATTCATGCACATAAACAAAATCAGGTGCAATACAAGTTTGTCCTGCGTTTAAAAATTTGGCCCAAACCATTCGTTTCACTGAAACACCCATTTCACAGGATTCATCAAAAATGGCAGGGCTTTTTCCGCCTAATTCAAGAGTCACAGGAGTTAAATTTTCAGCTGCTTTTTGGTAAACAATTTGTCCTACTCGAGTGGAGCCAGTAAAAAATATTTTATCCCATCGCTCTGATAAAAGTTTTTCTGAAACTTGCAATCCCCCCACTTTCACACTGATCGTTTGAGGATCAAAATTTTCATTGATCAACTTTTCTATCAATTCAGCCGTATTTGCGGCAAGCTCACTGGGTTTCAAAACCACTGAATTACCAGCAGCTAAAGCCCCCACGGCTGGTAACACAGTCAACTGGAAGGGATAATTCCAAGCACCGATAATAAGCACTCGGCCATAGGGCTGAGCCATTTGATAACTTTTGGCTGGCCAGTTGGCCAAGTTGGTTTTCACCTTTTTGGGCTGCATCCACTTTTTAAGATTTTTAAGACAGTAGTTGATTTCGTGGATGACCACATTGATTTCAACCGTATCTGTTTCAAAAGGTGATCTGGAAAAATCATTTTGAATGGCAAGTTGGATGGCCTCGCGGTTTTTTAGAATTACATTTTTAAGTTGAGTAAGGGCTTGGTGTCTTTGTTCATAAGTTTTCATATTCATAAACTTAACTTAAGAGCACAGAGGAAAACAACTTTTCATTTTTGTAAGACTTTGGTAATTCTAGTCTATGACTACACATACTCCTCGCTATTCAATTCTTTGGATTTTTAATATCTTCTTAAGCCTTGTCATATCCTTTTTGTACCTCAGAACACCCCACTTGATGCCTCAGGGTGCTGGGCCTAGCTTTTTTTACTTGATCTATTTTTGGGGTCATTTCGCTCTTTTATTAGGACTTATCATTTTACCATTCGCCTTTTTAGCAAATCATCTCTCGATAAAAAAAATCATTATAAGTTTGACTGTTGTTATTCTCACTTTTTTGCAAACCCTACTTATGATCGATACGTTTGTCTATCAGCAGTATCGCTTTCATATTAATCTTTTTGTTCTTGAACTTTTTTTTAAAGGCGAAGGTCAGGTCATTTCCTTTCCTTGGTTCTTGTGGGCCCTCGTAATTTTATTTTTTGCAATAGTGCTTTTTTTTCAAATCCTAATTCTTTCAAAATCTTCAAAGGCTTTGCACTTTAAATTATTAAAAATAAAAAAAATTCATCTTGGTTTTTTTATTTTTGCAGTTTTAGTTTCCCATGTCGTTCACTTGTTTGCCCACGCCAAGCGAGACTCACAACTCACTCAGATAGGTTTCTTACCCCCTTTTGCAGCCCCTCTTAAGGATGATCAACTGGTAAAAAAATGGGGATTTGAGGTCAACGAATCTGAAAAAATTAATTTAGGCACAATGGCTGGCAAAAACAGCCTTCTCAATTATCCGCTCAAAGAAATTCAATGTCAGCCCACTATTGAAAAGCTCAATGTTCTACTTATCGTTCTTGATTCCACTCGTTTCGACCAACTGAATCCTGAGGTCATGCCCTTCACCCATCAGTTGAAAATGCAATCAACAGAGTACTTAAATCACTACAGCGGTAGCAATTCCACACGAGGAGGCATTTTCAGTCTTTTTTATGGCCTACCTCCACTTTATTTCGAAAAATTCCGAGAAATTCAAAAAGGCCCCGTTCTGATCGAGCAATTCATAAAAAATAATTACCAAATGGGATTATTTTCCAGTGCTCCCTTAACCATGCCAGAATTTAATCAAACAGTCTTTGCAGATATTCAAGATCTTAGACTCAAATCAAAAGCTGACAACGTACTCGACCGAGATTTAGAAATAACCAATCTTTGGATAGACTTTGTAAACAATAGAAAAAAAGATCAGCCATTTTTTGGCTTTTTATTCTATGATACACCCCACGAGTACGCTGTTCATCCTGATTACAAGAAATTTCAACCTAGCCTTGATGATATCAACTATTTTAAATTAAATAATAAAACAGATCCCACCGGCTTTATTAATCGTCATAAAAATAGTGTTTATTATGTTGATCATTTACTGGGTCAGGTTTTTCAAAATTTACAAAAAAATCAGCTTCTAAAAAACACTGTGGTCATTTTTACCAGCGATCATGGTCAAGAGTTCAATGACAACAAATTGAATTTTTGGGGGCATAATTCTAATTTTACGAGTGCTCAGACTCAGGTTCCATTTTTTATTCACTGGCCAGGTCAATCACAGAAAAGTGTTAAGCATTGGACCAGCCATTATGATGTGGCTCCAACAATTTTGAAGCAGGTCATGAATTGTAAAAATCCTGGTTCTGACTTCAGTAGCGGTGAAGATTTAACAAGTCATCAAGGACATCAGTGGATGATACATGGAACTTACGGAGATTTTGCCATTCGCCTGAAAGATCACTTCGTACTTGTTAAACTGAGCGGTAATTATGAAACCTTAGATCTTAATTACCGACCCCTATCAAATTCAGAACTTGATCAAACACACTACAGAAAAGCCTTAGACGAGATGCGCAGGTTCTACAAATGAGCCTGAACGTAAATCCAAGTCTGCTGTTAAATATCGAATAATTTCAGTGGCAGAATAATCTGTCTGCCCCTGTTTCAATATCCTATTGAGGTCGTTCAGATCATTACCAGCCGTTAGTAAATGCTTCTCAACTTGATTACCCAATTGAACTTGGGGCATTCCAATGTCAGCCATTAAAGCATTGCAAAGGCATTTTTTGCCCACAGTTTCTTCAAGCGTGCCACCTTTTTTTATGTAATCTTGAACAGGTTCTGCAGGACATCGCTGAGCCACCTGTCCATCAGCTTTCTGGTAGGCATGCCTTAAGTAACCTAGATCACAAATCCGGTTTCTTTGTTCATACAAAATTTGGTTTGATAATGAATCTTCCATTCGGACCGCTTTGAAAGGAAAACCTGTGGGCGATGAAACGGGGTCTGTAAAGATGTAACCGTTTTCAGGGGCCATGCCCTGACTTATTTTTTTAACAACTTGATGTCGCAATTCTGGCTTCAAGCCTGACTCATTACAAAATGCAAACAAAGTTCCCACTTGAATACCGTGGGCCCCCAGCTTTCTGACTTCTTGCAATTTTTGCGGAGTGGCATATGACCCTGCCATCCAAAAAGGTAATCCCAAGGCTTTCATTTCAGAAAGATCCACTTCGTCACGCTCGCCGTAAATGGGTTCACCAAGTGCGTCTAACTTCATGGGTCCCCGCGGAGGAGCATTGTGTCCACCTGCCAGTGGCCCTTCCACAATAAATCCATCCACACGACCCGTGGCTTTTTTCTTTAAATTAGCAGCCAATGTGCTGGAAGAAACGATGGGGAAAAAATAAGGACGCTTAAGCTTTGGCAGCTCAGAAACTTCCATCACTTCTTGAGGATTGAAGGACGTCAAAGTTTGAGTGTTGTCTCCGGTTGCACCATCCACTGGAACTTTGAGGCTGGCTGTTTTATTTTCACTTAATAAATCAAGCGCCCCTGGAATTTCTCTGGGAATACCTGCACCCATCAAAACATAATCAACTCCGGCTAGCATGGCGCCATACAAAGCTGAAAGATTGGGAATCACTACTTTTTCAAGCAAATTAATTCCAACTGGAAATTGATGACCTTCTTTGGCTAAAAAAACTTCTACAAAGGAGGCCACCACATTCAGCTGTAACCAAGACTGAGTCGGCTGAACAGCAAACAACGGAATTCTTTTGTAAGGCTTGTCTTTAGGTTTTCCACCTTCGATAAAATAAGTTTCTAGAATTTTTGCAACCACATGAGGAAAGGGAAAGGCTTTTAAAGCTCGTCTCATGTCTCCGGCTGGATCCCCGTCTTGCAAATAACGAACAAGAACTGAATTGATAGCAGTACCCGAAACCACGCCTAGCTGGCCCGCTTCAGAAACTGTTTTAGCCAGTTTCCAATTGGAAACCGCTATACCCATGCCACCTTGAATAATAATTGGATGATTCATAAACATTACAAGACCTTAGTGCATAACCAAGACCCCGTAAATTAATCTTTTTCAACACTGAATAATTTAAACGACTCTATGAGAAATTTTCACCACTAAAGGTCAGTCGATTCTTGGATCCATATGTGAGAAACTGTAAATCATGGATATTTTTAAAGTTTTTCTGCTACTGAGCCTTTTTTCAGGGATCAGCCAGGCTGGGATGCATTGCTTTTCTAATCCCAAGGAATATGCTGCGAAGCAAACTCTATTGCCACCTTTGCTTAATAATTTACCAACTTACTTGGTTACAGATAACTTTATGGTGAAAGCTGTTACCTCATTAGAGCTCAAATCCGACAGCATTCGCTTCTTTTTTAATGCAACCCGTGGAATCGAAGAGCCCGTCGAGGAAACTGTGCGAGTCTGTGCTAGTGAGACAAAAATTGAAATTCATTTTCCTAACGGCAGCCAAGAAATCATAGAAGTTCGAAAACCTGATGAGGTCTTTGTTAGAAATTTAATCAACATGACAAAAGTCGAAAATTCTCGCTTCGATAAATTATCCAGCTTTGTAAAAAATAGTAGAGTTGAAACCCCTTCAGCAAAGACCTCAAACCCAGGAAAGGCCTACAAATGAAGTCAATCACTCTTCTATGTATTTTATTTTTGTCCATTGATGTTAGCGCTCTAGGCTCTATAAAAAAAATCAAATTTATTGCAAAGGAAGAGATTCCTTTCTCTGCCATTGGAAAAGCTCAAAGCTATCAAGGCATTTTAAAATTTTTAGATTCTGAAGACTTATTTGAATACTACAAACTGGCCCCCAGCAGAAGTCTAAAAGTCAGTTTAGATTATTGCCAGGCCATTAAAGCTCACTTTTTTGGCCCCAGTGAATTAATTAAAATTGAATTTAAAAATGGACATACAGGCCCTGTTTGTTTGTTTGAAAGCTTTGATGCCAATAAAACTCAAAGTCCTGCCTTTAAATTAGCTATTGTTGGATTTATCAATGCGGAACCTATTGGACTGATTCAAAGCAGTTACCAGTCATTCAGTCAGGAAAAAAAACAAGAGATTTTGAAGTTATGGCAGACTTTAAGATAAAGAAAAAAAATCAATTAAAATTTCAGCATTTTGATTAAGAAGTACGAATTCATCATGATGCCCTCCACGGTCAGGATGAAAAACTCTGGCCAATTTTTTTTTGGCACTTTGAATTTGTTCAAGATCTTCGGGATTATCAAAAACAAAACCATTATCAGCAAAATATTTCAACGCATCAACAATATCCTGTGGATAAGATGGTAAGGGCTCTTCTTTTGCCAATTTTATTTGTTTTTGCCTAAGCTTCTGCTTTTGATACTGAACTTTTCGATAAAGGTTTTGTCGCTCTTTGAGATCTTGCTTTTTTGAATCTGCAGCTGATTTCTGTTCATTCATTTCCAGATCTGATTTATTAATAAAAAAATCAGGGTATTTATTTTGTGCAGCCAGCATCAAAGCCCACGCATGCTGACACAGTTTTTTTCCACAACTGCACTGAACTAAAAATTGCGGACTTGAAATCGATTTTGAGCGAAATGTGACTTTATAGGCTTTTACAAAGCCAGATATTTCAGTTTCTGAAGGCGATGAGGCCTTAACAGCTTGTAACTGAAAAAGCTTTTGTCCACGGTTGCGTATTTCAGGTTTAAAAAAAGGATCCCAATTCATGATGTCGCAAAGATTGCATGAGTCAAGTCACTTTGTCCAGCAATTGAATCTTACCGATTTTGATTGATCCTAGTTCCTATTTGCTTATGATTATTCATGAGGTGCTTATGCTAAACGTCGAGACATTACAAAATGCCCCCAATTTAGCTTGGTTGGCAAAAAAAACCTGTGAAAATTTTCACAATTTACCAGCGGTGACTATGGTTCTTGCCAATGGCATGAATGGAACTTTAAGTTATAAAGAATTAGATGAAAAGTCTGATCATCTGGCTATCTATTTAAGGGAAAAATTAAAAATTCCAGCTGGATCCTCAGTCGCCATACAAATGCCGAATTGTTTATCCTATCCTATCGCAGCCTTAGCTATTCTGAAGGCAGGGCTAGTGGTTGTGAACGTGAATCCACTTTACACAGTACCCGAAATGATTCATCAGCTGAATGACTCAGAAGCCGTTGCCCTGATCACAGTTGATATATTTAAAGATAAAGCGGCTGTGATGTTGGATAAAACAAAAGTTCAAAAATTATTAGTTGTTCAATTGCCTGAATTTTTACCTTATTTTCCAAAGAAAATTGCTCAGCTTGTGATTCAATATTGGAATAAACAGGTTCCAAAAGTCAGCGTGCCTTACATTTCTTTGAAAGAAAGTTTGCGCCAAGGGGCCCAGCTAAAAAAAGAAAAAAACTTGAATGTTTCAGAATTCGAAAAAGGCTTGAATCATCAGTCCATAGCCGTTCTTCAATACACGGGCGGCACGACTGGTGTGTCTAAAGGGGCCGTACTGACCCACGGGAATTTAATCAGTAACATGAATCAGCTTCTTGTTATGTTAAAAGATCAGTTGAATACAAAAGAAGAAACCATTTTAACAGCTTTGCCACTTTACCATATTTTTGCATTCACTGTTAACTTCTGGTGTTTTTTCGTTATTGGAGCACGTAATCTTTTATGCCCCAATCCCCGTCCAATTTCTAACCTGCAACGAGCACTGGAAAATTACCCGGTCACTGCCATTTCTGGAGTGAACACTCTGTATAATGCTCTCAATTTAGAGGACTGGTTCAAAGAAACTCCACCTGCTAAGTTAAAATTGGCTGTGGCCGGTGGAATGTCACTGCATCTCTCGGTGGCTCAAACTTTCAAAAAAATTACCAATATTGACATCATTGAAGGCTACGGCTTAACAGAAACAAGCCCGGCCATTTGTTTTAACCCTTTCGCTAAACCCAAAGAGGGCAGCATCGGACTGCCCCTCCCACAAACCGAGATGAAACTCGTTAATGATTCGGGACAAGAAGTGAATAATGGTGAACCTGGTGAGCTACTCATCAAGGGTCCGCAAGTCATGCAAGGCTACTGGAAAAAGCCCCAGGAGACGGCCCAATCCATAAAAAATGGATGGTTTGCCACAGGTGACATTGCGACTCGTGACTCTGATGGCTACTACAAAATTGTGGATCGAAAAAAAGATATGATTTTGGTCAGTGGTTTTAATGTTTACCCCAACGAAGTGGAAGAAGTTTTATCAGAGCACCCTCAAGTTCTTGAGTGCGCTGTCATCGGCATCCCTGACGGCGCCAGTGGCGAAGCCGTTAAAGCCTATATCGTTCTAAAAGGTGACACCGAACCTTCAAAAGAAGACTTAAGATCCCATTGCAAAAGTAAATTAGTCGCCTACAAAACTCCACAGCATTTTGAATTCAGAAAAGAACTACCAAAATCACCAGTGGGAAAAATTTTAAGAAAAGAATTACGTAAAGAAATTCCAGGGGGCGCTTAATGATTTCAGAAGTTGAAAAAAAATTACTTGGTATCATGATGATTCTTATCATGTTTGGAATGGGAAGTGGTCTGACCTGGAGAGACTTTTTTCGAGCCATGAAAAAACCCCAAGGAGTCGGCGTTGGTATGCTTTGTCAGTTTGGACTGATGCCTATGATTGCCTATGGACTTGGGCTGCTTTTTAATCTCTCGACCCCTGCAGCATTAGGACTACTTATCATGGGCTGTGTCCCGGGTGGTACGACATCAAATATCTTCACTTATTTTTCCAAAGGTGATCTTGCACTTTCTATCATCATGACTGTGGCCTCGACTTTACTTGCTATCGTTGCAACACCTGCTCTTCTTTATTTCTATGGCTCAAAAATTATGCAAGGTGAGCTTCAAATTCCATTTGGTGATGTCTCTTTAACCCTATTTGTGCTGCTAGTGCCAGTGATTCTTGGAATGCTTGTTAGGAAATGGAATGCGAACGTGGGTGCAGTCGCTGAATTTTTCGGAGGCATTTTAGGTGTCGTTGTTATTTTGTTTTTAATTGTCACTTGGATTCCAAGAAATGCCGGCTTACTATCCACCACACCAAACGAGATTTTTATAGCTTCTTTGTTCCTTGGATTAAGTGGATTTATTCTAGGCTTTGGAATATCAAAAATCTTAAAACAAACCAACAAAAGGGCCATGACCATTTGCTTAGAAACTGGAATTCAAAATGGACCTTTGGGTATTGCCATTGTTCTGTTTAGTTTTCCTAAGGAATTACAAGACGCTATTTTGATAGTACCTGTTCTTTACTCTCTATTTATCGTTTTATCATCTGCTGGTGTCACATACTTCTTTAGAAAGTGGATGACTAGACTTGAGATGCAAAAATTAAAAACAGATTTGCTTTAATTATTTTTTCTTAGGAATAAACAAACTTCCAGACCCAGGCTTGTGTTCAGTCAGCTTGGGTTTTTTCTTTTTGCTTGCACTGAATTGGGGCTTGGTTTTTTCATTTTCAATGATGTCATCATCTTCATCTTTATAGGCATCAAAATCGTCATCATTTTCAAAATCTTCTTCGTCTTCATCGTCAACAACCACTGTTTTTTGCTTGGGATCAGGTCTTTTTGTTTTGGGCTTTGCTTTAGCAAAAGTTTCGATGTCTTCAAATTTGATGAGGCTGACTTTATTCACATTATAAACTTTGACCCCTTCATTGGTGATGGATTTAATTAATCCCGTGAAGCCAAAGTGCACAACACCAGGGCCCGTGATGCGAAATTTAGTTTCAAAATTTTTAGATTTTAAAACCTGGTTCACAGCTTCTTGGTTGTTTGCACCTGTTTCAAGAAATAAGACTTTTAATATTTCAGATTGTTTCATTGGGATCCCATCTCATTTTTTTTCTAAGACTTCAAGGTCCAATTGTAAAGGCTCTAGGGCCTGTCTATTTAACTTGTTCCAAACCTTTGAATCTTCATAAACTTCCTGGGCTTGACGAAGAAATTCGGGGTGGCAACTCTGACAAAATCGGGACACATTGAGTGCTAGAATTTTTTCGATTCCAAAGGCCCCAATGGCACTGCTATCACAGGCTTGAACATGACCCCCATGATCCAGGCAAATATCATGTTTCCAATGATTGTTTTCAGACTCTAAATGTCTAGCCTCATGAAAAAGGACAGAGAGCCAATAAAATTTCAATTCTTCTTCAGGTTCAAAGTTCACACACTTTGAAATGTAAATCACTCCGGGCGGGCCTTGAGAGTCTATTTTAGCAGTCACCGCACAGGAATCAGTCATGGAGATTTTTTTAACCCTTTTAAGAAACCATCTTTTGTACACAAGGCCACTGACGGGTCCAGAAAAAACTTTTTGGTGCAAGGAGCTCGATTGTTTTGCATCTTCGATTTGGAACATTTCTAGTAAAGCTTTTGACAGGAAATGTTTCAAGCTGTGTGGCACATCAGTGCCGAATTGTGGCAGATCTGAAGCCCATAATAATGGGCCGATAAGAATGAATGTAATAAGAACTAGAAATCTAAACATCTAAGTATTTTAGATGCTAATTTGAGGCCATATTAAGTGTCTTGTTCTGAAACACGGGTCTTTTGCTTAAGCCAGTCCAAATACTCTTGCATGTTTTTTTCAAAGCCTCGCCCACTGTTTTCATAGAATTTTGTGGCTTTTAAAGCTTCAGGTAAATAACTTTGGCTGACCCATGCCCTGGGCTGATCATGGGGATAAAGGTAGTTTTCACCATAACCTAATTCTTTAGCGAGCCCAGTTTTTGATGATCTTAAATCCAGTGGAACTGGCAAAGATCCCGTGGTCTGCACACATTCCATGGCTTTTTTAATAGCCTTATAGGAAGCGTTGGATTTTGGACAACAGGATAAATAGGTCGTGGCCTGAGCTAAGCTCCAGAGTCCTTCGGGTAAGCCTATCATTTGGATGGCCTGAGCTGCAGCCGTTGCCACAGTGATGGCCCTGGGATCTGCATTTCCTATGTCTTCTGAGGCCAAAATAATTAATCTTCTAGCTATAAAAATGGGATCCTCACCGCCATCGATCATTCTAGCTAAATAATAAAGGGCTGCATCTGGATCACTACCACGAACACTTTTAATAAATGCAGAGACCACATCATAATGATTTTCAGAGGACTTATCATAACTTCGAGTGGATGTTTGTAAGATCTCTTGGATTTCGATTAAGTCTAATTTTTCATCAAGGTAAGCTTTATGGTACTCAAATAAAAGCTCACAGGAATTAAGAAGTTTTCTGGCATCCCCATCCGAAGAGTCAAAAAGATATTCAATGGCTGCAACAGAAATAAAATCACTGGCAATAAATCCATAGTGATCTTCCACTTTTTTTAAAGTTGCGAGTAACGAATTTCGATCGAGAGCTTCAAAAACAATCACTCGGCAGCGACTCAGTAATGCACGGTTCAGTTCATAGCTTGGGTTTTCAGTGGTGGCACCAACCAAAATCAGATCTCCACGCTCGACAAAAGGAAGAAGCACATCTTGTTGGGATTTATTAAATCGATGAATTTCGTCCACAAATAATAAAGTTCGTTGGTTCATCTGAAGCCTGCGATCCCTGGCCCCTTCACCTTTTTCCTTTAATTGTTTAACCCCAGCCTCGACAGCGTTAAGACTTTCAAAGAAAATTTGTGGCTGTTGGGCGAGTGATAACGCAAAACTGGTTTTACCACTTCCCGGTGGCCCCCATAAAATCATGGACGGAATTTGCCCGGCACGAATCATTTTACCGAGCCTAGAATCATGCACTAAATTTTTCTGTCCTAGGATTTCATCGAGCTTCTGAGGCCGTAATTTTTCAGCCAAAGGCAAAAAATTTTGATTATTATGACTAAAAAGATTCATGCCCCAGCTGTATGCAAAACACCTTAATTTTGCAATGCTAAAGATGCTAAATTCTTTGAAAACTCTAGGAAAGGGAGCCCTGGTGATACCACTTGCTGCAACTGCTTAGGCTTCAAAGAAAGACCCTGGGTTTTAAGGTAAAAGCCTGTGGTTAAGGTTCTAAAATTAAGATCTAAAGTAAAAGGCACTTCACAAAGCTTTTTAATATTATTTTTAGCTTGTTTTGTAAGTTTAGGCAAAAAAGCCTGTGCCAGAGTTTCAAATTCCGTATCGGATAATTCTTTCTTTAAAGCATTGGCATAAAAATAACAAAACAATAAAATTTGAAAAAGAGGGACTTCCCCAGCATCTGCACAAGCCCTGATTAAATACTTTCGAGCCTCAAAAAGAGTGGTGTAAGAATTGAGGGCATAAAATAATTGATGACAGGCATTATCTACCTCCATCACTGCAAAAAACTCACAGGTATTAGCAAAAGATTCTTCGAAAAAAATTTGCACCAACTTTTGCTCTGGCTGCCAGAATTCAGATCCCCACTTTCTTGCGACTGCATGGCAAGACTCATGAAAAATAAAATTCCTTCGGAAACCATCATTGAGTTCATCCCATTCGATGAGGTTGGGACACTTCGAATTCAGCTTTGTTAGGACATCTACGTTGTTTAAATAGGGAATCGATCGATTTGAGAAAATGAGATCTAATTGCGAAAATGGCAAAACAACAAAATCAGTTGTTGGATTTGGGTTAAAACTAAACCCATAGGACAAAGAAAGCTTACGGATATTTTTAAAAATAAGGTTGTGATGAAGCAGATAGGCATCACCTATATTGTCCCTTAAAGCCACTGGATTCTGAATTGAGTTGTGAACTTTTAAAACCTCACTCAATTTCATGGGGCCTCATAGATTCATAAAAAATAAGGAAAAAAGTAGATGCCAAAATAGCCTCAGTGAACCAATGTCCAAAAAATAAGCCATTAAAGATATGAAAAAATCCAATGAGCACACCGAAAAAAGACATCCACTTCACTTTTATTAAAGGAACTATGCAGCTTAACTGAAATAAAATAATGATATAAAACCCCACCACTATTAAATTTTGCATAAAAATTTGATTCATTGAGTTGGATACTATGGATGCGGGCCTGCCTTCAGTCACAAAAGTAACGGCATAGTACTCGAGGGGTAAAGTATTAAAACTGACAGCTTGTGAAGTAAAATAATCTCTGAGCTTCCAAAGTCCTGAAATAAAGTAAGTGCTTAACGTATAGACCTGAATACTTCTGATAATAAATTGATTTCGCCCTGAAAAAAGATCCTTTTCAAAATTTACAAATAACATCAGCACAACCGATAAAAGCCAAATATGATTCGAGTGATAGATTTTTCCTAAAACATGAAACACACAAAACATCGTAATTAAAAATAACAAAGCATAAATAGAATTAAAAAAAACACTTCTTTTTTTGATTAAAACTATCAATGTTATGAACGATAGAATTGGAGCCATGAACAAAAAAATATCCAGTACCTGAGGCTTATCCATGGACTGGACAAAAGAAATCATTCTTATTTGAATAAAGAAAAGAATGATTATAAAAAAACTAAAAAAACCTCGAGCAGTCATAACAAAAGACTCTGGATGATTTCAGGGTTTTTCTTGAGTACAAAATACTCAAACCTTGTTGCATTATAAGTCACTACTTTGAGACCTTCACATTGACACAAAGTTTTAATTTTTTGTATTTCATCTTCACTTAAATTGATTCCTGAGGACTCTACTTTGTGAAACAAAGAAGTAGGGTTTAACCCTATTTTACGAATTTGCATTGAATAATCACGAAACAAAGACTTGTTATTATTCATAACAATATCTTTCGCAAAAGCCGTTGACGGTGGTGAAAAAAAGTTCCAATTGGTGAAAATCAAAAAATCTTTGTTCGAATTTACAAATGGAATCAGAAGGTGCGATAGAGTGACAAAAATTAAAAATAGCACTTTGTGACCTAGTCCCATAGAGGATATTAAAGACGCATTATGGTCCAACCTTCAACCTATTTTTAAGTGACACAGTCATAGGCTTCATTTACTTTAAATTCATGGCTCAAGTCGTGCTTTTTAGTGATATTATGGTTGGCAAATCAGAAGTCCCGTTGGGGCGCTATATTGCCCCTTACCTACTCGCCTCAAAAATTAGAAGCCACAATATCACCTGCCAAGTTATTGATTATTTCACAAAAATTGATAGCCTTGATGAAATCTTAAAAAAATATATAACCCACGACACTGTTTTTGTTGGCCTATCTAGCACATTTTTAGGCCTTCATTTCGAATGTGATGTTACTGCCAATAAAACAATGATGATTATTAAACAAATCAAAGATTTCGTAAAGTCCATCAATCCGCAACTTCCTTTTGCCATCGGTGGAACTAAGGCTCTTTATGCTTTGCAAAGTGGCCAAATGAACACTTACTTTGATTTTGCAATCGTTGGAAAATTTGAAAATGCGTTTTTCCCCATGATTCAAGCCCTTATGAAAGGTGAACCTTTGCCTTTTCTTTTTCACAAAGAACAACCCTTTCTTTATAAGGATTTTTTTAAATCCGAAGATACGGATGTTTTCACACCAGTCGATTGGTTCAATAACACTGGCCTCGTGCCACAAGAATCCCTATCCATTGAAATTGCCAAAGGCTGTCTTTACAACTGTAAGTTCTGTAATTTTGATAAACAAAGGGAAGAAAAAAAAGAAATCACTCAGTTTAAAAATGAACTTATTAAAAACTACGAACTGAATGGCACCACTGTTTATAACTTTACTGATGATTGCTTTAATGATCGAAGACAAAAGGTAGAAGAGTACTGTAATGCCATTCTGTCTCTTCCCTTTAAAATTGAATGGGTCAGCTACACCCGCGTGGACGTGGCTTGTAAATTTCCAGAAACAGTGGATCTCATGGTTCAATCAGGGGCTCGTGGATTGTTTTGGGGGCTTGAGTCCTTTAACTTTGAAGTGGCAAGAGCTGCAGGAAAAGGTACACCCACTGAAAAAATTAAAGAAATGCTTCTTAATTTAAAGAAAACCTATGGCAATCAAGTGATTTCGTTGGGCTCTTTTATTATTGGCCTTCCAGGAGAATCTGAACAAAGCATCGAAGACACCATGAATTGGATCATCACCAATCAAGCTCTCGACATCACTTGGCTATCACCGTTATCGATTAAGCCCTATTCAGAAAAACTGGATAAATACATTTTTGACTATGCTGATTACGCCAGAAATCCAAAAAAGTATGGATTTACAGAAGTGAATGTAAACAAAAATGAATGGGCTCACCCTCATATGAACTCTGCTCAATCCATAAAATTAGCAGAAAGATTACAAAAAAAGTTAATTGAAAACGGAGCAGCATCCAGCTGTATTATTACGGTTTTTCAATATCCACACCTTAGAACTTTGGGACTTACTCATGAACAAATTGTGGATTTAATCAAAAATGAATCCAAGGTGAAGGACTATCAAAAGTTAATTCGTTCAAGGCAGGCTGAATTTTTAGGAAATTATCAAGATATGCTTTTAAAACAGAATTCGTTAACTGGGTTTTCCCTGCCCGTTTCGGCCACCGCGCTTAGCTAAAGGACGACTGTTCACAGGCCTTGGAAATCGACTGATTTGTGACGAATTGGCTGGACCCGAATTATTCGCGGCCTCTTTTTTGTTTTTTGCAAAAAGAGCTAATAAGTTGGGTTTGGGTTCAGTGTTTTCCATGTCCATCTGTTAAATCTGACACATAAGAAGATCAAGTAGAATGGTAAGTCTTTGTAAATAATTTTTCATAGGCAAGACTAATAGCTTCTTCGCCTGCTTTTTTTGCAAAAACAGGGCCTTGAAGCGATAACTTTTTTAAATGTTCAGGATCGCTCATCAGTTTTGTGATTCTTTGAGCCCACAAATCCACATCCAAAGGGCAAGTGATTTCACATGGATTATCCCAAAGCTCGGCAGCCCCCACGTGCGGCGATAGTAACACAGGGGCCCCACAGGCCATGGCTTCTGAGGCCACCAGGCCAAACTCTTCGATCCTCGCAGGAAGTACAAATAAATCAAGCATTCTGTAGTATTTCTCAACCTCTTCTGTGACTGGAAGCTGTTGAATGGGTAAATGAGCTGGAGTCGAGAAATGATCTTTTCCCACAAACACCACATGAATTTTTTCCAAGAGCTCAGGTTTCATTTTTTCAAGCACTAGCACAAAGAAATCCAGACCTCGTTTTTTGAAATTACCAGAAGTCACCAAGCCAATGAGAAATTTATTTTGAGGAATACCGAGTTCAGTTCTGATATTTGCTTTTTTATGATCTGTTGAAATGAAAAACTTGGCTTCATTAAAAGCAGGGTAAATAACCTGGACCTGCTGTTCGCTTTTTTGAAATCGATTGATGATGTCTAGCTTCATAAGATTGGAATTGGCCACTATCAATCCTGAGTGGGATGTAAGCATAGGAGTATGAGCTTTATGCATTTCGTGGCTGGCTGGTAGTGGTTTATTTTCAATCATTTCATGAGCTAAATGCACACAGTTGTGCAGAAATAATAGATCTTGCTGAGTAATATCTCCATGGCCAATGGTCAGATCAGGCTTAAGTCGGCTTTTTAATTTTGAAGCCTGCCAGGCAAAGATTTTACGCCTTAAATAGCCAGTGCCCTTCCAAAGCCAAGCCCTGTGTAATTGGGCGCCACTTTTTTCCACTGCAGCTTTGTTCGCACGGTCTGCAAAAACATGAACTTCAAAACCATTTTTTTTGAGATAGCGAATTTGATGGTGAGCCACACGTGCAGCACCAGCCGCTGATTTTTCAATTTGCATAATAGCAATTAAAGCTAATTTTTTTTGCATAATTTAACTAGATTCAACTTTTAGAGTGCAGAAATCAAATCTTAATATCAAATAATTTGACCACCAACTGGAATTCTCAGACCCTAACTAAAGTGTTTTCACTTAGTCTTCTGCTTATTCTTACTTTCTTTTGTGCCACTCAGGCCCAAGTTGTTACCTCTTCATTCGATACAACGGTCATGGGGGAAAATCCAGCTTCTGCCGCCACAAGAGTTTTCGGCGTGGCAACGCCTTTTATTTCTTACACACAGGTGGACCAAAAAATTACTGATGATACGGCAAGTGAGCCTTTACTATGGAAGAGAAAAATTGCCATTCAACGCTATGAAGCTCTCTATGCAGGAAAAAAAGCCAAGTTTGTTCCTGAACTTTATATTTCACAGAATTATGGCATTAAAGAATTAAACATTAGCACTTCTGCAACAAAAGCAAAAAATGATGTTAGCATGCTTAATAATCATATTAACTTAGGCTATTCAGTCAGTGACAGTATTAAAATTGGCCTCAAACTTTTTCAGCCCACCATGGCCTATAAATTTAGCGAACGCTACTTACTCGACGACAGCACAGTCAGAACTTATAAAAGTGATATTACCTACACAGAAACAGGCGTAGGTGGTGGGGTTACTTTCTTGATCACTAAAAATTTTGCTATTGGTGGATTTTATACAAATATTGCTGAAAAACGAAAAGGTCGATCCGATTACAAAGACGGTACAAACGATACAGTTACACAAAACTTTAGCACAACCTCAACCCTGTTTCAAAGTGGCGGAGGTTTGGCTTTTCAAGTCGGAGACTCCAAATCCAAGGGATTTCGAACAGAGCTTTCCTGGGCAAGTATGAAATTTCCCTATCAAGGTTCACCGAAAAACAATTCACTTTTACGCTTGTCTTTAGAGGCCAGTCGATTTGGAATGAATGGTGGTCTAACGGTCGTGCAAACCACGGGCAACTATATCAATTATCGCTATTTCATTGACAGTGTTTTAACAGAAAATGAAGGCTCTAATCCCACCCTATCCTATGGAGGATTTCTAGGTTTCAAAGCGAAAAGTGGAAGTACATTCAGTGGTTTTGCTAATTACAGCAGCGGCAAAGGTGATATAGCACTTTTTGGTGACGCTCAGCCTGGAAAAGTAACAAGACTTTTTATTGGCTTTAGTTATGCCTATTATTTCAAATAAGCCGATTTTGATGTACAAAAACATTGATTCAAGAGAAAGCATCAAGGATGCGAACACCTTCACTTTCAAAACTACTAAAATCTGAAACTCATCTAATCTTAAATGAAAAGACATTCAAAAAAGACATAAAAAAACTGCAGCTAAAAATGCTTAGAATCCAACAAGGGGTTTGGCACAAAAAAGACCGTGTCGTGATCCTATTTGAAGGTTTTGATGCCGCTGGTAAAGGTGGTACGATTCGAAAATTGACTGAAGCCCTGGATCCCCGCAGTTTTCGGGTGCATCCTATGGGTCCCCCTTCTGAAGAAGAACAAGGAAAACATTGGCTTTACCGATTTTGGTCAAGGCTTCCAGAAAAGGGTAGCATAGCCGTTTTTGACCGTAGTTGGTACGGCCGCGTGTTAGTTGAACGCGTTGATGGACTAGCAAAAAAAACAGATTGGAAAAGGGCCTACAAGGAAATCAACCAGTTTGAAAAAATGCTGCAAGATGATGGCATCTACATTGTAAAAATATTCTTAGCGATAAGTAAGGATGAACAACTCAAAAGATTCAAAGATCGCTTGAATGACCCTTACAAACAATGGAAACTGACTGAACAAGATATTGAAGCCAGAAAAAAGTGGGATCAGTATGTACTGGCCGTCGACGAATTCTTTTTAAAAACAAGCCCACCCTCTTCACCGTGGCATTTGATATCTGCTGACAATAAGTTGCATGCCAGAAAAGAAACTCTGAAAGTTGTGACCGCCAATTTAAATTCCAGCGAAACTTGGATGGAAGAACACGCTGTGAAACTTGGCAAAAGAAGTTTACGACTTGCTTTAAAACAATTGGGACAAGAAGTATGAAATATGTATTTTTAATTTTTGCAATAATGACAGGACTTCTAAGTATTCAAATCATTTCAGTATCTCTCGAAACTCAAGAACAAAAACGAAACTACGCAGAAATTAACAACATCAAACATGGACTGTTTAGTATTTTTGAATGGAAGCTTCAGCTCACAAAAATTATTGAAGAAGAAATTGGTGATTTTAATCTACAAGACAACAAAGAAAATTTAAAACCTGTCATTGAGTCCCAACTGCGTTCACTCATAGCTAACATCGATCAAAGATTGAAAGATAAAAATAAAAAAACATTTGGTGGTCGTTTTAAACAGACAATGATCAATTCGTTTGTAGATATTAAAGATATTCAAGAAGGAGTTCCCCAGTATGCCGAAGAACTTATAAAAGTTTTAGAAAAGCCTAAAAATGAAAGAAAAATCAAAGCTGCTTTCTCGGAAAAAGTGGGTGAATACTTTGCACAAACCTTTGAAGAAAACCAAAATCAGAATTCCATCAACGCCATTGCTAAACGTGTGGGTGCCTCTGACATTGAATCTGCAAAAGTGATTATTAACGAAACCATTGCAACCAGGTACCATTCGCTAAAAATGTTTTCATGGTCCCTTATTTTTATTTCTGTTTTAGCTTTTTTGGTGGCTGCAATTAGCAAAAAAAACCTGCCCAATTCTCAATATCTGTCATTGGTTGCTATTTTGTTATTTCTTCTTGCAGCCGGGGTAACAACTCCCATGATCGACTTAGAAGCTAAAATCACAGAGATGAAATTTATGCTGCTTGATCATCCCATTGTATTTTCTAATCAGGTTCTTTATTTTCAAACAAAAAGTGTGATGGATGTTTTTTGGCTTATGATCCGGCATGAAGATATCCAAATGAAAATTGTCGGTCTTCTAATGGTGACCTTCAGTGTTTTATTTCCTGTTGTTAAACTTATTAGCTCTGTCGCCTATTATTACAACCCTCGCAATTTAAGGGACAACAAGTGGATTCAGTTTTTTGTTTTAAAGTCAGGGAAATGGTCCATGACCGATGTGATGATCATTGCCATATTTATGGCCTACATTGGATTTAACGGGGTTATTGAAAGCCAATTTGATGAACTTCAGGGGGCGGCCTCTGAGGGACTGCTGCTAACGACGAACGGAACTTCTTTGCAACCCGGATTTTATTTATTCATGACCTATGCCGTGCTTGCGATGTTTTTATCCGAGTACTTAGTGAGGCGCAAAGAAGCGTGATTGGAATTTGTGAGCTGTGAAATAGGCAGGCTCTGATCCTTGATCGAACAACACAAAAAGTGCTTTCTTTATAGGGTCAAAACTTAGGGCCTCGGGCCTTAATGATCCATAACTATGAAGCAACTGAAGTGATTCTGATTTTATATTGTAAACCCAAAGTTGACCCGGCCCCACTTCTGATGTGGTCGTCATAAAAATTTGGTTACCCAAAACTAACATATCAGAAAGTAAATCATTTTTTTCGAAAGTGAATGATTTGGCCACTTGAAGCTTTTCTAGTCTTTGATTTTGAAAAAGAAAATCAATAGAACCAACATTAAGCACAGTTGCAACTCCAGATTGGCTTTGGGGCTCTTTAAGTCCTAGATAAAGCTCTCCGTTGATAACAAAATGGGATTCGACATCTAAAGACTGATTCCTAGTGCGAAGTGCGTTCAGTAAAATCGGTCTTAATTCAACTTGCCTGACAAGTTGAATCTGTGCTCCCTTGATTCGAGCTTGGACTAAAAGATTTCTCTCATAAATATTTTTTCCGTTTTTATTAAGACCCAATGAACTTAAGATTAATAAATTTCCATTTTGATCCAGACTTAATGATTCAATATCTGTGATGGCTTTAAGACCGTTGATCACCAAAGGTTCAGGATGAACTTGCCCCTGATGATTCATTAAAAATAAAAAAGGATCATTCTTTTTTGTCGTGTCATCACTGGCCACCAAAAAAAGATCTAGATCTGGTAAATAAACCGAAGCAGAGGGCTCGAAGGATTTAAGTCGGCTTGATAAAGCATCAGGAACTTGAATGGGCTGGGGGGATGACCAACTGAAGACGGCTAGAAAAATAATTTGGATCATGGGTGTCCCCTTGCTGTGATGGATATCAAAAAGTTAGCAACTAAATGGGGGGATGAATATTAATTTTAAAAGAAAAATGGTTGCGGGGGCAGGATTTGAACCTACGACCTTCGGGTTATGAGCCCGACGAGCTACCAGACTGCTCCACCCCGCGATAAAAATGTTCCCTAACCTATGCCTTGATCGGCTTGAGGTCAAGAAGACAATATGCGTTATTGTTCTGGCTTTTTATCAGTACAGGCCCACAATTTGAGTAAGCGAACCCCAAAGTAGGTTCCGGCTTTTTCCAGCTGCCATGGGGCATAAGGAAAAAATCGAGCCACACCACAAAATCCGTCACCTTCCACAGCCGCCCATTGCCTGTCCTCTGTGGAGCCTGTGAAAATCTCTCCGGTTGTTTGATCTTTAACAGCAACTGCAAAGGAAAACATCTTTGTCGAGGGACCTTCTTGTCCGTTCATCACCGCCACAGCCATGGGATCCACAAGACGCTCGACTTTGATGACTTGACCTTCAATATCTTTAGAGAAGATGTAGGGCCAAAACTTGATAAGACCATAGGAAGAGGAAACTAAAATTATAAAAACAAAAAGTGTAACAAAAGTTTTTTTCATAGGGCTCCTGGTGGAAAATCACTACATTCCTAAGACATATTATTGTAGATTGCAATCCTGACTTCCAACAGCACAAAGGTTTTCATGCTAACACGCGAGCAAAAATTCTTAATCGCCAATTTGGCTCTCGTGCAATTCAATCACATTGTTGATTTTATGATTTTGATGCCGCTGGGTGATCAATTGATGAAACTTTTTGCCATCACCCCCCAGCAGTTTTCCCTTTTAGTCGCAAGCTACACCTTTTGTGCTTCTATCAGCTCTTTGTTAGCTGCCCTGTTTGTGGATCGCTTTGACCGAAAAAAAATACTGATGATATTTTTTGTGGGTTTCACAGCTGGGACCTTTGCTTGCGCAGTGGCCCCTAATTTTGAATTTTTATTAATTGCAAGATCTTTAGCTGGCTTCTTCGGAGGCGTGCTTTCTTCGCTTGTGCTTTCCATAATCAGCGACTCAATACCATACGCTAAACGTGGTACGGCCATGGGTTTACTCATGACAGCCTTTTCTTTTGCTTCCATTGCAGGTGTTCCTTTTAGTTTATTTTTAGCTAACAAGTATTCGTGGAACGCTCCTTTTTACTTTTTAAGTGGTCTTTGTTTGATTAATTTAGTGATGATCTGGCTTCGCATTCCTAGCATGAAGGATCACATTAAAAAAGATCCCCCACGAAATCCCATACTCCCAATTTTGGAACACCTCACCACTCGGCAAAGTTTAACTCCTCTGCTTTTTTCATTTTTCCTAGTGATGGGTCAGTTCGCAGTTATTTCTTTTTTAACTCCCAGTCTGATATCTAATGCTGGCATGACTCAGGCCCAAGTGCCTTTGATTTATTTAGTCGGTGGAATTGTTTCACTTATCACAGGACCCTTAATAGGATTTTTAGCTGATAAAATTGGAAAGCACCTTATTTTTGCTGTTGCCAACCTGGCTTGTTTAGGGCCCTTGGTGTGGCTGACACAAATCAAATCAGTGCAATCGTTGCCACTAACTTTAATTGCTGTTGCTTTATTTTTTATTTTTGTAGGTGGCCGTATGAATCCTGCCATGGCCATGGTTTCTGCCAGCGTTGAGCCATCAAGACGAGGCAGCTTCATGAGCTTGGTTTCTTCTGCTCAACAAATGGCCTCTGCCCTTGCCAGTTCGCTTGCAGGATACATCATCGTCAGAACCAGTGATGGACAGCTTGATAACTTTCAATACGTTGGTTATTTCGCCGTGGCCTTAAGCCTTTTTTCACTCTATTTATCATACAAGTTAAAACCCAATGAAACAGCGCCCGCAACGCCCCCACTTGAGGTCCCCAGTGCTCACGTCTAACAATTTGTTAATGAAGTCTGAAATTCAAACACCCATTGGAACCCTTGTTGTTGGCTATGACCAGCACTCACTTCAGTACTGTTTATGGGATTTCGAAGCTCATACTTTTGATGCTTTACAAAGTGCCACACCAGTTATAACTCACCCCTTCTTAAATTTACTGCAAAAACAAATTCAAGAATTTTTTCAAAGAAAAAGAACAGAATTTGCTTTACCGATTTCATTAAAAGGAACGCCTTTTCAAATGAAAGCTTGGCAGGCGTTACAGAAGATTCCCTATGGCCAAACATGGTCGTACTCGGATCAGGCCAAAGCTTTGAAAACCAATGCTGTACGTGCCGTGGGTAGTGCCAATGCAAAAAATCCCATATGCCTCATTCTTCCCTGCCACCGAGTGACAAGATCCGATGGAACATTAGGTGGCTACGCAGGTGGAATGCAAATCAAAGAAAAACTTTTAAAATTTGAAAAAGGTGAAATTCATTTTTAGAATTTTTATTCCTTTTGTTTTTCTTTAATATAATTTTCTAATATCCAAACTCTGATTTGTTTTAATAAAGCATCAGTCACACCAAAAAACACGAAGTGTACTTGAAATAGATTTTTCTCTGTGGGGTGTGGCATTGAATAATTGCAATTGGCTAAGTACTCGGCCAAAGAGTCTTGCTGATTGGTTGGTAAAACAAAATACCTAAAAGATCCAAGACTGATTTCTCGGTAGTAATTAATGACAAGCCCTGCTTCTGAAAGTTCCGCCACATCCACAGGGTTAGCCACTCGTATAAGTTCCTTGCAGGCATTTAAGTAGGGAGTGCTTTTTACCATTTCTGCCCCTTGATCAAAGTAAAGCCAGTTGAGCTTTCTTTCGATATAAGGCTTTTCATTACTATCTTCATAAAGATCATCCACCCAATCCAATTCACGGCTGTATTTTTCGGAAGGAACTTGATCAAAAAGTAAAATCACTCGGGGCTTCATACCTTTTTCAGCTTGCACTCGAAAAAGTTCTTTCCAAAAAGACAGCCTTTCCTCACTTGCAAACTGCGAGCTGATCACTAAGCAAAAGGATTTCATTGGATTTGGAAAATTGATGTCAAACCAAGCTGATTTTTCTTCGTCACTGGCTTCAGTGATTTGTAAGACTTTTTCTTTCTGATCTTTTTGATAGGGCTCAGTCAAAATTTTAACTAAAAAAAACTGATTTTGTACGCTGATAAGTATGAGCTCGGGCTTGGGTGATACGGATTTTAACAGTGCTAAGCCTTTGGCCTGTGAACTGGGATGCAATATTTGAAGGAAACTTTGCTTTTGAAATTCTTCGAAGCTAAGTCCAAATATTTTTTTTGATTGTAAAGACTCGGGCTCAACTTTTAATGCTGTTTGAGTTTGTGCGTTTAAAGTCAGAGTCATCATAGGCCCCTCAGCCCAAGCCTTTTCTTTTTGACTTTTTTGACTGGCTGCTGGATCCAATTGAAATAGAAACGTTTCAAAACTTGAGATGACCTCGGTGGGAATTTTTTGTAAGATCTCTTTCCATTTTTGCACCCGCTGAGTATCAGGCTCGAGCAAAATCCATTTTTCATTACTTTTTGATGGACGATGAACAGGGTCCCCGGTGTACTCCGTTTCATTTCTTTTGATCATGCTTTTTCGAATATCAGAAATTTGATGACTGGGAATTCCCATATAAGAGAAACAAATTTGAAATTCATTTTTGAACTCTGGATGAGGCTGACAGGAAATACATCGAGCCATCACATGAATTCGCCCACGCCCTCGGAAGACTTCGCCGTAGTATTTAGAAATTTTGCCAACGTCTATGGGTCTGGGACTTCGGGTCACAAAACCCATGTCACTTACGGCTTCCATTTGGACTTCTTTTGTCATTTCAACTTGGTACTCTCCGGTGACTGAGTGAACAAAAGACTCACTGGCCGGGTGATGACCCTTTAAAGCAAAGTGCAATAATTGTTGAAGAATCAAATCATCAAAAGGTTTAAAAATGACATTACAAATGATCCGGTCCTCTACAAGCCTAATATCAAAATCAGGATTTTCAAAAGCTGTGAGTACAAGTCTTGTGGGGTCTTCGATAGAACAGATTTTTTTTCGTATCAACATGTCTTGGGTTTTTCGAATCAGAGCCATATGGCGGCCACCGAGCCACTCTTCTTTAGAAATCAATAGCATCAAGTGATCATCAGGTTGGGTCACAGGATCAGGATCGGGATCTAAACCAATAGAGTGCCCACCAACAGCAAGTGACTGATTGCCCAGTTTAACGGCTTGAATAATCCAACTTTGAAACTCTTCAATGGAATTAAAATAGCGAATCTTTGCATCGGGTTCTGAGACTTTGAGGGCTTTAAAAATTTGTTCCTGAAGCCTGGGTTCATCTTCAAGAACGTATATATATTTCATCAGCCTTAAGTGTATTGAACTTCTGCAGCGAAATCGATCATACCCCGACCTTTGTCGTGGACAATTTCCAATTGGATTAATATAGGTAGTTTCGAGGAGATCAAAGTGGAAAGAGGCCTTGCCGCATTTGGAATCATTGTTTGGATTTTTTTAGCTTGGTGCTTCTCTCATCAACGTAAGCAAATCAACTGGAATTTAGTTAAAAAAGGGCTTCTGCTACAGGGCTTTTTAGTCCTTATCGTTTTAGGAATTCCTGCCGCTGGTGTTCCAGGCCCTTTACAATTTATTTTTAAAGGTTTGAATGACGGTGTCATTGCCCTATTGAATTATACAATGGAAGGTTCCAAGTTTTTGTTCGGTGAGCTTCTCAACACTGAAAAGTATGGATTTCTTTTTGCCTTTCAAGTTCTTCCCACTATTATTTTCGTATCAGCTTTAATGAGCGTGCTTTATCAAATCGGTATCATGCAAAAAATTGTGGGCTTTTTTGCGTGGATATTTTTTAAAATATTAAAAACTTCAGGGGCTGAAACTCTTGCGGCCTCAGCGAATATTTTTGTAGGTCAAACGGAAGCACCACTTGTGATCAAGCCCTATTTATCAAGCATGACGAAATCAGAACTTCTTGCCTTAATGGTGGGTGGAATGGCTAATGTGGCCGGTGGAGTTCTAGCCGCCTACGTGGCACTTCTAAAAGATAGAATTCCCGATATAGCAGGTCATCTCATCACAGCCAGTGTTTTATCAGCACCAGCTTCTTTGGTGCTCGCAAAAATTTTATTACCTGAAACAGAAAAACCAGTCACCTTAGGCCGCATCCCTGATGAATATTTGGTGAAACCCTACACAAATGCCTTAGAAGCCGCCACCGAAGGAGCTTCTGAAGGTTTAAAACTGGCCCTGAATGTGGCTGCTCAACTTTTAGCTTTTATTGCTCTTATTGCCATGGCCAATGGGTTGCTTTCTTCATTGGGTGAACTTGTAGGACTACAGGATTTTACCTTTCAAAAAATTCTTTCCTGGATCTTTGCACCCTTTATGATTTTTTTAGGAATTCCTTTTCAAGATTTACAAATTGCAGGATCCCTTGTCGGAGAGAAAACAATTTTAAATGAATTCGTTGCTTACTTGTCTTTAACTAGGGAATCCGTGAATTTGACTGACCGAAGTGTGATTATTTTATCTTATGCGCTTTGTGGATTTGCCAATTTTTCCTCAATTGCCATTCAAGTGGGTGGAATTGGTGCCATGGTTCCTGAAAGAAAAAAAGATCTGGCAACTCTTGGTATGAGGGCCCTTCTAGGTGGAACATTGGCGTGCTTTTTAACTGCATCAATGGCAGCCATTATTTTATAGATTCTCAAATTGAAACAGGAAAAAAAATAATTCATAAATTATTATGTTAAGTCATGCCATAATTGTGCGATGGTAGACCGCTACAAACCCATTATCTTAGTCACAGGATGCAGCAGTGGCGTGGGTCTCGCTTTAGCGCATCTTCTTTATCAACTTCCTCAGTACCGAACAGTTGTCACCGCTCGCAGGCTTTCGCTGGCAAGACTGCGAACTGCATTTCAAGAAAATGACCATTTTAAAATTATGGATCTTGATTTATTAGATGAAAAATCTAGGGCGAGATGCATGAGCGAAATTATGACTCATTGGGGAGCCGTAGATATTTTAGTGAATAATGCGGGCATTTCTTACCGCTCAGTGGTTGAACATATGGAAAGTGAAGATGAGCAACATCAAATGGAAACCAATTATTTTGGTCCCATGGCTTTAATTCGTAACGTACTGCCTATGATGCGAGAAAAAGGTCGTGGCAAAATTATAAATGTCTCAAGTGTTAGTGGAATGCTGGCTATGCCTACCATGGCCAGCTACTCGGCTTCAAAACATGCACTAGAAGGCGCTTCTGAAGCTCTTTGGTATGAAGTGAAACCCTTTGGAATTAACATAAGTCTTATCCAACCGGGCTTTATTCATTCACAGTCTTTCGAAAAAGTTTACTATTCTGAAAAGTCAGAAAAGGTTTTAGATAATCCCAACCTACCCTACTCGGATTACTACCATTCCATGACACCTTTTATTGAACGTCTCATGAAAATGTCCTGGACCACACCCGAGCATGTAGCAAAAAAAATTATTCAAACCATTCAGCTGGAAAATCCACCTTTGTGGATTCCAGCCACCCCTGATGCCATCCTTTTTTATTTTATGAGACGCTTAATTCCACGGCGTTGGCTGATGCCTTTTTTATTTTTATTTTTACCCAACTCCAGTCAATGGGCGATGAGACATACCTTTCGCAGGGACTCTGTAGGGCTTCAAAACCGAAAGAAGAAGGCCTCTTAGTTAGAAAGTGTCTAAGACTTGTGCGAAAAATTCCAAATTCGAAAGTTCAATTCTTGATATTCTGACCATAACCTAGACGACTGAAAAAAGTTTTTTTTCTCTTTTTTTTTTGCATTAAAAGATTTCAATGACTTAGCCTGCCTCATCCCGAGAAAAACCTTAAAAACAAAGATCATTTCAAACACTTAGCGCCTCTTCTTTTGCTTTCACTTGAATGGCTACAAACTAGTTTAAAGCACGTCGAACTTCAATCACTCTTAACTACTGAAGTTCAAACCGGGAGGAAGAAAATGGATAACTCAATGAAGAGACAATTAAGCAAGATCGCTTTATTCTCGACTCTACTTATGGGACTCACAGCATGTGATAAGTCCGGTGGAGGAATATCCATTGCAGCCACTGAAGAGAACTTCAAAGTTTCTTTAAGTACTCAGCCCCGTCCTATTGATATTTTATGGGTGGTCGATAATTCAGGATCCATGAATTCATCACAAAATAACTTAGCCTCTAACTTTAACTCATTCATCCAAGACTTCGTTACTTTACGTTACGATTTTAGAATGGCTGTGACCACTTCAGACACTTGGTACACACAGTACAACGGTAACGCTTTCTATAGCCCCCGTTGGAGAACAGGTAACCGAGCTGCTCAGTTTAACCCAAGCTATAATCCCCAGGGAGCAAATACAGACAGTGGAGTTTTTGTGATGAACAAAGACACATTGTCACTCAATTCAGTTTTTACCACTAATATTAGAGTGGGAACCCAGGGTTACGGCGATGAGAGAGCTTTTTCGAGCATGATGCGGTCTTTGAATTTGGGAACGAATTCTGACTTTCGCAGAAGTGCAGCGTTTTTATCGATTATTATCGTAAGCGATGAAGATGATTTTTCATCAACAAGCTCAAGCCTCAATGAATCCTACACGAATCCTAATTTAATTCCTGTTAGTAGCTATGTGACTCAGCTGGATACTTTAACTGGCGCCACAAGTGAAAACAGAAGAGACAAATACCAAGTGAGTAATATCTCAATTCGTGATGCTGCTTGCTTGGCTGCTTTAGGTGACTCTTCACAGAAAATTCAACAGCGATATGATGCTTTAGCCGATGCAACGGGTGGATCGAAAAACAGCTTGTGTGCGAACTTCAGCACTGTATTACAAAACATTAAAGATTCAGTATTAACTGCGGCTGCCGTGTTTGAATTGGACCGTGAGCCCATTGCTAATTCCATAGTCGTTAAAATTGACGGTGCGGTTGTTGCCAGTGGAAGTACAACTTGGGCTTATGAAGCAGCAACTAATGTTGTTCGCTTTGCACCCGAGTACGCAACTTCATTGTCAGCTGATTCAAGTATCTCAATCACATATGATCCTAAAACATTACTGTAATTCAATCAGAGGGTGGGCATGAATTATTCACAAGTAAACTTAGAATTAAAGAACTGGTACATCTTAAGAGGCGAAACTCAATATGGACCTTACGAATACGGAGTGATGATTCGTATGGTCCAAAATCACGAAATCCAAGATTACAATTACGTCTGGGCCCCGCACTTAGAAGCTTGGCAAATGCTGGGCGAATGTGCTGACTTTTCAAAAGATCGCCTAGCTTTATTAATCCGTGAAAATGAAGTTTTAAGAAATGAATTTTCAAAACGTGAAGCGGCTAGAAAAGATGTCAGCAGTCCAGTCCTGGGTCATAATGGGACAGTTTTCTTTGATGGTGAATGCACATCCATTTCTGAAAATGGAGCCCTGGTGCTGATCAACACCCCCCTGCTTCTACCTGATGACCAAGTGGTGATTCATTTCAACGAAAGTGCAACTTTTCATAATGGTTTTAAAGTTTTGGCTCAGGTTGTCCGAAAAAACTTTACGAAACAAAGGTTAAATACCAAATCTGCTTTGCAATACGCCGTACGTTTTCTCCAAGTGCAGCCAGATGGACTCGACCAGATTACAAAAGTGGTCAAGTCATAGTTACAGTTGATGATTCTAATTTGAGGAGGAATTATGGGCGGATTTGTAGGTTTTATTACAGAAGCTGGATTCATGGGATGGGTGATTCTCATCACCGGAGTTGTTTCATTTGCATTAGTAGCTGAACGAGCCAAGGCCCTTTATATTTCCTATGGAATTGATGCCGATCAGTTCATGAATAAAATCCAAAACCTGATACTTGCTAAAAAAATTGATGAAGCCATAGTGGTATGCAACCAAATGGATAAAAAGCCCATGGCCAAAGCTTTTAAAACAATTCTAGAAAAAGCGGACCGGGATGATGAAACAATTTTTCAATCCCATGACATTGCTTTGAACGAAGCTGTGCCCCTTTACACAAGACGTCTTCACTATCTTTCAATGCTCGCCAACGTGGCCACACAATTAGGTCTATTAGGTACCATTTATGGATTGATTCTTTCCTTCCAAGCCGTTGCTCAAGCCGATCCTGCTACAAAGCAACAACTTCTTGCGACTGGTATTTCCGTTTCTCTTTATACGACAGCCTTAGGTTTAGCTGTTGCGATTCCTGCCATGGTCGCTTACTCATTTTTATTTGCCAGACAAAATGAACTTCTTGAGCAGCTTCAGGAAAAATGTGGAAAATTAACTGAGATCTTAACAGGCTCTCATATTCCAACCTTGAACCGCACGAATATATTCCCGGATGCTCCCGTAAAAGTTTCATCCACCGGAGCCCCTCCTTCTCCTAACACAAAAGTATCTTAAAGAAGTGTGAGCACGCATGAAGAAACTCAATATACAAAGAACATCAGATTTTGAAGTTGATCTTGCGTCACTCCTTGCTGTGATGATGAAGCTCATACCTGTCTTGTTGCTTTCAAGTGCCTTCATGCAAGCCATGGTCATCGACACTGAGCTACCTCAAGCCGTGACACAAGCTATTCAAAAACAAGTTGATGAGAATAAAAAAAATCTTCTTTTAGAGGTTGATGGTAATCGTAAGGTCACAATTACTATCGACATCAACGGTGCTAAATCAACCTTTACTGTTGACCCTTTAGAGGCAAAAATTGATAGACCCAAACTTCATGGATTGCTTCAAGAAATAAAGAAAAAAAATCCCGATATTTTTAAAATTGATTTCTCACCTGATGCAAAAGTGACTTACAAAGAAGTAGTACACGTGATGGATGAGGCTCGTCGCAGTCGAAGCTCTGATGTTCGATTTCCTGTTAAAGATGAAAAATCAGGTCAAGAAATTATGACTGATTACATGTTTCCCGAAATTATCTTTGTGAATATGATGGAAGGTTAAGATGGGACGAAAATTAAAAAAAGACCTGAATATTAAAAACAATTCGTCTTTCACATTAAACATCACATCAATGACTGACATGTTCACGCTGATGCTTGTATTTTTACTACAAAATTTTGCCGCTACATCAGTAGAAATCAAAACTGATGCAGACTTAGCACTACCAACATCCAATAGTTATAAAAATCCTATTATGTCTTTGCAAATTTCAGTCAGTAAAACAGGTATTAAGGTGGGAGAAAAATTAGTGGCCACTATTAACAACCGAGATATTGCATCTACCGACATTGACCCTCAAGACACAAACTTTATTCAGCCACTTTTTAAAGAATTACAAATCATTGCACAAGATCCTAATATTAAAAAAGATGAAAAAAATCAAATTATGTTACAAGCCGATCAAGACCTTCCCTACCAAACTTTAAGAAAAATTATGTACACGGCTAGTATGGCAGGATTTCCCCAAGTCAAGCTTGTAACAGTCTTAGGAAATTAAATGACATAGATAAGGACTGCTTTCAATATGACGAAAACCACCCTACTTCTTACATTCTTTATTAGCAGTTCTACTTTTGCCCAGTCTGACGATAAAAAAGGTCTACTGCCAGAGCTCAAAATCAACAGCACTGATGAATCCATTAATGAAAAAAAGCAAGTGACCTCAGAGCTCATGATTGCAAGAGCCGAGGATAAAGCCCTTGTTAGCCTTCAATCTTTGCTTAAACGAAACAAAGGAACGGCTCAGGAGCCTGATTTACTTTACCGTTTAGCTGAACTTTATATGCGAAAATCAAAGACAGGTCGATTTTTTGATTTGTTTCAGGATGCAAAAACCAAACAGCTGTCATCGGTGCCGATCCCTCCGCAAAAAGGTAAAGACTGGATTCGAAAAGCATCAGCAACCTATAGCGACATTGAAAAACGATTTCCCAAATTTGATCAAATGGATGCTGTTCTATTTAATAATGCTTTTGCGTCTCAATTATTAAATGAAATGAAAAGATCAGAAGTTTTATACAAAAAACTTTTGGATTTGTATCCCAATTCTAGTCTTATTCCTGATGCTCTGATTGCTCTTGGTGAATTACTGTATGAACAAGGCCGATTTCGTGAAGCTAAAACAAGTTTTGAAAATATTGAACGCTTTCCTAATAGCCGTGTTTATTCCTACGGCTCTTATAAATTAGCATGGACACTTTATAACCTTAAACTTTCTGATGAAGCCATTCAAAAATTAGTCGAAGTGATTGAAAAAAATCCTTTAAAGCTAGAGCAAAACAGATCTTATAATTTAAGAAAAGAAGCTTTACGAGATATTGTTTTGTTTGTGGGTGATACCATCAAGCCCAATGAAGTTTACAGCTTTTTTAAGAAAATCACTTCTAATGAAGAACTTGGTGAATCCATGAGTTCACTGGCAAAGCTGTATTCAGCCTACAACCGGGAAAAAGAGATTCATATCTTTCTGAATGAATTCATTGATAAAGAAAAAAACCATCCTTATCTAGTTAAGTCCTACATGACACTTGTTACGGCCAATGAGAACTTAAAAAAGCGGGATGAGGTTTTGCTGAATCTAGAAAAAGCCTCGAAGCTTTGCGAAACCAATTCCATTTGGAAAGCTAAACTAGAGCCTGCATTTGCCACAGAAACTTGCCAATCAGATTTTAGAAAAACGAGTTTGGAGATCGCTAAAAAATGGTGGGACATCTGGACTAAAAATAAAGCTCATACAGAGTTTTCAAAACTAACTGAGAAATCACTAAGACTGGTTTTAAAGGGTGATGATCCCGAAAAGCCAGATTTTAAAACTCGTTTTGCATTAGCAGAGCTTTTATTTCAACTCAAACAATACGATGAGGCCAGCTCCGAGTACGAACTTGTGGGAAAAACTTCTACAGATGCAGCTATCACCCATGATTCTAATTACGCAGCCCTTTTTAGTATGCAAAAAAGCATTGAAATTAAAAAGACTCCTGAAAAGCATAAAAAGATAAAAGAGCTATCACTTCTATATATTCAAAAACACCCTCAAGGTGTTCATAGCCTACCTGTGCAATTGCAAGTGGCAATTTCTGAGTACGAATCCAATCAAGACAAAGCCGCCGAAGACTATTTAAAACCCTTGTTATCCCAAAGCAAATCTCAAGAAATTAAGCTTAAAGCCCAGGATCTCATGCTTGATATTCTCAACTTCAGAAAAGATTTTACGAATTTAAAAATTCAAGCCTCTCAATTCTTAAAAGAATCTAAGGTCCCTACCAGGACCGAGAACTTACAGAAAATTTTTGAAGAAGCTCACTATTCTGAAGTTCAAAGAAATTTAAACACACAATCTAAAATACAAGTTTCAGAACAACTTTTAGATTTTAGAAAAACACATCCGAAAAGTGGACTTTCTAAAGAAGCCCTTTGGCAGGCCCTGTCACTAGCCTATGCTGATGGTTTTACATTGAAAGGCGCTGATCTTTCCAATGAATTTGCTAGCCTGTACCCAGAGGACAAAAGATCCTTAGATGCCATTCGAGAAAGTGCTAATTCTTACTTTGCCATTGGCCGAATTCCAGACGCTTTAAGCGCTTATCAAAAGATCGTAAAAACAAACCCCAAAGATCTGCGAAAACTTCAAGATCTTATAATTGAACTGAATTTACTGGAAGGCAAAAAAACAGAAGCTCGAAAAATGATTTTAGACTTAATGAAAAACTCTAAAGGCGAAGAAAAAAAGCAACTACAAAGCCAGTATATGAATTCATTCGAAGAGAGTGAAAAGCAATCCCCAGAATTTAAAAAATACATTCAAAGCTTAGTGGATCTTGGGCAAGAACCCTATGCGACTCAATTTTGGACCAATTTGGCTCAAGATCAATTCAACAAAAAACAATATTCACAGGCCTTTCAAACGGCCACAAAAGCCATGTCCAGAGATTCAAGCATGAATGACAGAGCTCCGGCCAGAATCATTCAGGCCCGAATTCTTGAACAAGAGTTTTTAAGTCAAAGTGTAAAGGTAAGCCAAGAGGACCGGCTTTCTATCGTGCTTAATATTAAAACTGAAAAACTAGATAAAGCATTAACCGCTTACAATTCAGCTTCAAAAATGACCCAAGATCCAAAAATGACTGTGGAAATATTGGAAGGTCTTGATCGTTGTTACAATCACTATATTTCATCTTTGAATACCATGCCCCTACCCGCTACAATATCAGAAGAGGATCAAAAAACTCTGCGAAGCGAAATAGCTAAAATCACAATTCCAATTCAAGAAAAACTTGAAGATAACAAAAAAATTCTATCTCAGGTTGCATCTAAAACAATGTCCACAGGACTGGGTAAAATCAGCTGGCTGGACTTAAAGCCTCAAGATTCAGCACCTATTGCCTTTGAAGGAATTAAACCCATCAACATTGATATGTTTATACCTGATTCATGGATAGACACTGACCCTGATCCCATTATAAAATCAAAAAACAAATGTGAATCAAAACAAAACAAAAAGGAAATTTCACAAGCAGAGCTCGCAAAATGGATCGGAAACTGTTATTATAGTAATAATCAAGTTTTTGAAAATGAGGCCCTAGCTTTAACGGATACGCCCACCAATAGAGCTTGGGGCCTCTTCTATCTGTCACTATCCAGTGAAAGATCAAAATTGCTAACAAAATCTTACTGGCTGATTGAAAAGGCATTAAAACTTGATCCTAAAAATGAAGTTTTCCAATTTCAAAAAGTAAGAACACTATCTCGAATTGAAGATTTGAGTTCTGTTTCAGGTGAATTATTAAGTCTTTACAATTCAAAGAATTTTAAAACTCCAGATCTTCAAGCTTTGCAAGCAGCACACTTAGCCAATCTTGGTGACTGGACTCCCGCATTAAATCTTCTGGATTCTTTACCAAAGGAAACCAAGGAAAAACATCAGTTGGCACTTTTGATCGCTGAGGCTCAAAATCGTACAGGTGATTTTGATGGGGCTGTAAAATCCATTCAAAAATCAACGCTTAAAAATACTTTGGAAGGTTCCTTATTTATTGCCAAAATTTTTGAAAGCTCGAAGCCTGAGCTTGTTCTAGCGCAAGAAAACTACAAAAAAGCACTCAGTCTAACAAGTGATAGCAGTCAAAAAATGTGGATTGAAAAAAAGCTTGAGTATCTTAATAGTCTTAAGCGCTAAAAAAATCGATCAAAAGTTTAACACTTTCAATAAAATTCAAAAATATCATAATCTTAGCCTGCCTCATTGTGATCCACAGGCTGTTTTTCCCTCGAGTCTGTGCTTAATTCTGCCGTAAGCTAATCTAGAGGTAAAGAAAATGACTTCTAAATTTGTTTTAATTGCTTTTGCCCTTTTACTATCGAGTTCTTTCGGATTTGCACAATCTAAGAAAAGATCTATTCGAAAAGTTCAAGAGGTCAACTTCGCTGAAATGAGTGTGAAGGGAACCATTCGAAATCCAGACGGTGCCTATCTTGTGCAAAAAAGAGGTCTTAAATTTTTACCTCTTTATGATGTTAAAAAAGATATGGACGAGCGAATCCGTGATGCCAGCTTTTACGTGAAATAATTTTTGAGGGGCGTATGAAAACTTTGATAGTAAAACAAAAAAGAAACGATGGCGTCGTGAAGGTTTGGAAAGTCAAACCTAGTCAAAGCCCATGTACTTTTGGAACGGCTAGAATCAGTCATTTAAATTCGATTGATGATTCGTTAACTCCTTTCGAAGGTGTATTTCAGTTAACAGACAATTTTTGGTCCTATGTGGATTTGAATCCATCTAATATCAATCAACATAAAACTACAAAACTAAATGAAAAATCAAAACTGGACTTTGAAAAAAGCACTTTAAGCTTCGAAGTGGTAGAAAAAGATTATAATCATTTAGAATCTTTTAAAAATTTCAGCTCCTCACAAAATGGCAAACATGAAGCTCAGTTGTTCATGTTAACCTACAACACCCGCTTTATTCGTAGCGAAATTGTTGAATTAGGCAAAAATTTTAAACTCTCTGAGGTTCACCCTGTTATTCAAATTCCTAGCAAAAATTCAGCAACATGGATTTATGAAAAATTTGAAAACTACACAGTTCAACAACGTACAATTAAAACCGATGATATCTCAGCACTTAATCATTTTTCTACCAAAAACATGGTTGATGAAGATACTAAAAAACCAATTGTCATTGCATTAAGTGTTTCATTATTTCTTATACTCATGGCAATGGTTCTGCCTAAACATAAACAAGAGATGACCACTTGGCAGCCCAAAGAAGCTCAAAGAATCGTTGTTGATATGGAAAGTTTAAAAAAACGAAAAGTAGCTAAAGCTCAGGCTGTTGAAATCGAGAAAAAAGACGTACAAAAGCAAGCTGGTGGTGCTGGAAAAGTTTCTGGCTTACTTAAAAATTTAAATGTGGGCCGAATTTCTTCTTTAGTTGGAAAAGTTTCAGCTGGTGAAGCCGCTAGCAAAAACGTCATCGTACAAAACGGACTTAAAGCTGGCAGTGGCCCTACAGGTCGTGCACTCGCAGCCCTTGGTTCAAGTAATAAAGAAGGTAAGGACTGGAGCTCTGAAGGCAATGGTCTAGGTTTAGCGGTCAGCACTGCTGGTAAAGCCGGTGGAAAATCTCTTTCTGGTATGGGTGGACTGCAAGCAGGAAAAACCGGTGACGGCGGCGTGGGTCTAATCGAAGACGAAGCAGAAGTCAGTGGTGGTTTGGACCGAGACATCATCGCAGAGCACATCAAAAGACAAATCGGTCACATCTTAGCCTGTTACGAAAGACAGCTGACAGCTAAAAAAGATTTAGGCGGAAAAGTTTCCGTTAAGTTTACCATCAGCGGATCCGGTTCCGTTGAAACACAAAATATTACAGAAACAACCATGAAGGACGCAACGGTCGAGGGATGTATATTGAACCGTGTAGCCAAATGGACATTTCCTGCTCCGAACGGTGGAACGAAGGTGATTGTCACCTACCCTTTCCTGTTTAAGAGCACGAATTAATACTGCAGAAAAGGACGAGGACAATATGAAAACACCCATTGCATTAGTAGCCTTGCTATTAACAACACAAATCAGTTTTGCTCAAACCACAGCACCCAAAGCTGGAAGTGACAAGCTTGATGTACAAGCTCTTGAGCAAAAATACTGGACAGCTAAAGACGATGATTTTAGTGTTGTTCAAAATCGATCATTTGCAAAAAAACAAAGATTTTTTGGAACCCTACATTATGGAGTTTCTATTAATGATCCTTACTACTCGGGTACATATTTAGGAGCCAGTGGCGGATATTTTTTTAATGAGTCTTGGGGTGTTGAGGCTAATTATTTAATGACAAGCTTTGATAAGAGTCGCGCGTTTAAAGATATTCTTGACCGTGGAGGAGGCCCCAAGGCTAACGAGCTTAAAAGCAAATTGGGTTTCAATGTTATCTGGACACCTATATACGCCAAAATGTCTTTGTTTGATAAAAAGATTATACACTTTGATATGGGATTTACATTAGGACTACAACAAGTTAGCTACGAAAATCCTTACTCGACAACACCTCAACCTAATTACACTGAAACTTCCGAAAAAGGCTCAAGCTTAGGCTACACCATCGGAATCATGCAGCAGTTTTATTTCCGTGAAAACATGGCCATTCGAGTGGATTTCACCAACAGCTTTTCAAGCCAAGATCAAATTTCCTATACCTCTCAGACCGGAACAAAAGCAGGAACTAAAATGATCAACGATACAGCTTTATTCATTGGTTTTACAGTCTTTGATTGGTTCAAGTAGGATATAAAATGACAAAACTGACACTGCTATTGATTCTAACACCAAGTATGATCTTCGCTAGTGATTTAACAATCACTAGTGCGGCTCAAAAATCAAGTGGCCTGAAGATGAAATCTTCAGGTGTTCCCACCTTTGACTTTGTACCTGATAAACCCATTCCAAAACTCAAAGTGGGTTCTGAAAGATCCGTTAGTTTTCAAACCGTGAACTTGGCTCAGCTCCCCTTGCCTACTCAAAAATTTTCAGGTGTTGTGAAAGCTCCTAGTCTTGCAGATGTCATTCTCCCCAAACCAACACAAGCTGAAATTTTTAAACCAGCCCAGATTATTTTCTCAGCTGCACAAATTGCCAAAGTTCCTGATATTAAAGTTCTGCAGGTTGTGGCAGAGCCTGAATTTAAAAATCCAGACCCTCAGTTGAAAGATATCCGAGTCTTTTCTTCCAATGAATTCAAAATGATTGAAGCGCAAATATTTCTTGAATTTCACAAAAATTATGAAATGTCCTTTGCGATTTTTTCAGAGCTTTTAAAAGATAAAGATCTTAAACAAGAAGCTCAATACTTTTACGGCGATGCCGCAAGAAATTTAAAACTTCCAAAAGAGTTTCGCAATGCAATGCTGGACGTTTCTAAAAACGCCAGTGATGCTGGGCTTAAAAAACAAGCTTCCAGTGAGCTATCAAAAAATATAGAAATCTTAGACTATGCTGACATCAAAGATATAGAACCGCTGGTTTTGCAAAATGAAGTGGATGTCTCTAAAAACGATGCCTACAATTTCTTTCGCGCTAAATACTACCTTGAACAAGGTAATCTTGGACAAGTGGAAGATGCCATTGCTTTAATTGACCAGAAATCAAAATACTATGCCGATTCATTATTGATTCAAGCCTTGTTTCAATACCGACAAGGCCAAGTGGACCGAGCTGAAAAAATATTCGAGCAAATTCTAACAGTTATTGACAAATCAAGCCCTGTTCGCTCGGTGGCAGGTATTACATTAGCAAGAATTTATTTTCAAAAAAATAAATTTAAAGAGGCATTCAACGCCTACTTGGAAGTGGACAAGTCCCATGCTTTCTGGATGCAAGCCATGGTCGAGCAAGCTTGGACACAAATATTAAACAAAGACTTTGAAGGGGCCGCTGGAAATATGTTTCCTCTTCACACAGACTTTTTTAAAAATGCCTACAATGCTGAATCCTATGTGGTTCGCACAGTGGCTTATTTAAATTTATGCCAGTTCGGAGATGCTGCTAGCTCATTACAAAATTTAGGTCGCAAATACGCTCCTATCTACGGTCGAATGGACAATTATTTAAAAGCCAGAAAAGAAGCTTCTGAGTTCTATGATACAGTTAGGGCCTGGTTACAAAATCCCAATTTGAAAGATGTGGACGGAGTTCCAAGATCTGTGATTGTGGAATGGGCCAAGCATCCTTCGTATGTCAATATTCAAAGGAACATGAACAGCTACGAAGACGAGATCTCAAGCTTTAACCAGGTCACACTGAACCTGATTCAGCGTGAAAAAGATCTACTGAAGTTGATTGATGAAACAGATAAAAAAATATCTGAAACACGAAAAAAACAAAATGATCCTAAAGCTAATAAAGATCTTTTAAAGCAAGAAGAAGAAAAACTTGTGGTTCAATTATCTGCTCTTAAATACGAGTCTGCCAATACCAACCGTGCACGTAATCAAGTAAAAACCATTCGTGATGGTGCGTTTGTTAGGCTTGATAAAGAAAAATTAGTACTCAGAAAAGCAGCTTCAGAAACCTTAAAAAAGCGCTTCACTAAAATGACCACTGACTTAAAAGAACTCTTAGACCAAAATGAGGTTCTGCAGTACGAAATTTATTCTGGCGCAGGCGAGCACATCCGCTTTCAAACGGCTAGCGGCGAAGTCACCCAAGAAAAAGGTGAAAAACTACAGGTTGAAAAAGCCAAAGCCATGAAGTGGAGCTTCAAAGGTGAAATATGGGAAGATGAAATTGGACACTTTCGTTCTTCATTAAAAAGTGCTTGTCCTCCGGAAGAAAAAAATTAATGCTTTTAATAAAGGAATTTGCCATGAAAAAAACACTTTTAACAGCCAGCCTTATCTTGATTTCAAGTTTTGCATTTTCTCAAAGCACAGCTAAGTCAGGACTTGATAAATTAAAAGCCAATCTGGACAATGCCAAAGCCAATTTGGAAGAGTATAAAAATAATCTTAAAATTGTTTCTGCTAATATTGTAGAAGTAAATAAAGCAAAGTCACAGGTCGAAGAGCAAAAAAAACAAGTGGCTGCACAATTAAAAGATAACTCTTCGAGCTTAACAAAAATTCAAAAAAGTGAAGCTGAAGTTCAAAAGCTTATCAAAACAGAAGAGACGCAAATTTTAGCTGATGATAAAAAGATTAAAGATCTTCAAGCCATGATAGCAAAATTAGAAGAAAATAAACTAAAAAGAAACACAAATCTCGAAAGCTATAAAGTGCAGCTGACCCAGGCCACAGAAGAAAGAAAAGTGTGGGAACAACGTGCAGCTGCTTTGAAAGAACAAGAAAAGCAAGTAGCAGAACGCCTTAAAACCGTTAACGCCCAAGAAAAAGAATGGAAAAATAAAAAAGTGGGCTACGACGGTGAAGTATCCAGATGGTCAAAGGAAATAGTCAAACAGGAAAAGATCTTTAAGCAGTTTAATGATTTAGCAGAAGCAAAGAAATAATCTTCTTTGCTATTTTCTAATTCTAAAAACTTCGTATCCGTCATCTACTGCTAAGTCACCTGATCTAAAGATCCCAACAACTTGAACAGATTGACCACGGTGATTGATTCTAGAACCTGTTTTGATTCCATAAAAGCAACCGATCAAAGCAATTTCATTTAGACTGTAATAAACTCGTCTGCCATGTTCACGAACAACAACAGCATCTTCATTTTCAATGTAATTGATAACAGTAACAAACTGACCTCTTGAAGTAATCACTTGATCATTACGATTAATTCCTCTTGGTGACCAACCCTCACATCTGCGCTGTTGGGGGACTGTTTCCACAGACTGGGAACCTGAATAATGACCATTTCTAAAATAATCAGTTTCTGTGAGCTTATAAGTCACTCCCCTTGAGTTTCTACAAATGGTGGAAGTCGTTACTTCAGAAGGAATATTGGAGTAATTTCTTGGATAGTAGACCTCATTACGAATCACTCGGCAGGTCTCACGGGTCTGATAATGGTAACCCTCTTCGACAACGATAAGATCCCCACGGTAGCCAGATGTCGATCCCCGTCTACTTCCATCCCACTCATGTCTCGAGTTGACACGGCCTCGGAACGCTTCTTCTTGAGCGCGCTCAATTTCCAAAGCGTCTTGAGCATTGATTTGTCTATAGACTTCAGCACCCAGAAGTCCACCTCCGATAGCACAGGCCGCTTGCCAATTGTTATTGGCTCCAAGATCTTTACAGATCTCTTTTGAGATTAACCCTGTGCCAAGGCTCACGATCAATTCACCTATATTAATTGCATGTGCAGAGGGCGAAGCTAATAACATTACAACAGATAAATTAAAAATTGTTATATTCATAATCATAAATACTCTTTCGGTACGTAAACTGTTCCGTTGCCATTATTTTCATCCACCACAAACATATCACCGTTGGGAAAAATGTAGCGAGCAACGCCGTCAATAACTAAATTGCCGAGTCTTAAATTTCGTACTGGAAATTCTTGGCAATAGTTAAGTTGTGGATGGCACTCGACTGCTACATCTTGTTCATTGGAAACAGGTGCATGGTTGTTTTCAGCACCAATCAAAGCCATGTCAGTCACTAATTTAATACCTGGGTAATCAATCGCACGGCCAGCGAAAAATCCATATTCACCACGGCGGTTCATAAATATAATGGCACGTTTTTTTGAGCCTTCAGTCACCATAGCTGTCCTCGGATTTAATTGAGAGAAATCCAGCTTTCTCCAGTTTCTTGAAAGTCTAGCGTAAGTTCCGGCCGTAGATCCTTGAGAACCTGAACCGTAAGATCCACCTTGAGAAACAGAATCAAAATTAACTATATAAATGCCGTGTGAATTTCGCATGATCTCATACTCACCGGATCCCGCTTGCCTTTCACAAGCCCATAGGGGCTGTACACGACCCATGAAGCGCCCATCATGTCTGTAAACGCTGGCTTCAAACTGTACACAATTTCTTTCACTTAAAAATTCAGATTTAACTCCATATCGAAGAATAGAAATGCCAGCTACGAATTCATCAGAAACAGCCTTAAAACTGCTTGGTCCCGGTCTTCGTCCGAAGCCATCTTGGATCAAATCTTTGAGGGCTTGGTAACGTGGGTTATTAACGTAATTCGTGCAATAATCGTGGCCAATAACACCGCCCAGAATACCCAACAAAGCGGTTGCAGGGTCTTTTCCTATTAATTGATGGGCCAACACACCACCTACCACGGCACCGCCAATGGCACAAAGGCCAGCGTCTACGCGGTTTGGTTCGTGGTCAAATAAAGCGGCACTTGCAAAATTTGCCGTTAAAGTTGTGATCACCATAATCGCTGCGATGATAAGCACTAGGATTTTTTTCATTCGACACCTCTACGTATAATGGTTCTTAAGCAGTGATTGGGCCAACACGCTGCACGAACTGATCAATTATAAGACTTTCACACTGTCTAAAGTTTGATCAGCGTGACGATTTAAGCGACTGCCGACATTCTTGAACTGTGGGTTGATCCACCCAAGTATTGAGCGCTTTGAAAAACACAGAAGCTTTTGAGGATTTTTCTGGATGGGACTGCAACAGTAAAATTCGGTTATCACCAGAGGCTGCAGCTTCCACTACGCCCTCGATACTTTCGGCTATGACTGATAGCCCTGTTTTTTTAAGAGATCTTTTATCCAAGGCCTGATGATGCCAGCTAAGGCCCTTCCACTGCGAAAACCCTGATAGAAATTTTGTCCCTGGATGATTTTTAGGCCCTGTTAAATAAATTTCGTGAAAGGCCCCGTCATTATGATCCTCTTTGATTTGTAAATCTTGAATTAAATCTTGGTGAAGTTTTCCACCCATGGCCACACAAGTCAGTTGCATGCCTCTGCAAATTCCAAAGACTTTACCGTCATCCGAATTTTTATAAAAATACTGAATCAGTTCAATCTCTAACCGATCCCGAAATAAATCATAGCCTTCAGCCCAAGTGACTTTTTCATTGTAAGTGGAAGGTGTGACGTCATCTCCTCCCATGGGCACAAGAAGCTTAAATTTTTCGACAATTTGAGAATAGAATTTTTCTTTTTCTTCTGGGGATAATCCATGAGCTGCACCAAGAGGTAAAATAAAAGACTGTGGCAAATGCTTTGAAAAATTTCTCACTCGCTTAAGACTTTTATTGTGATCCGCTCTTTCATTGGCAATAAGTAAGCTTATTTTTTTATCTGAGGCTAATTTTTTCCAATGAATCACTTGATCCTGACCACTGGTTTTAAGATCTTGAAGGTAGCCTGATAGCTGGGGGTGATTATTTGAGGCTTCCAAAAACTCTGAGGGAGTGACGTTTTCAGGCAAAATGAAAGTGTGGTCATAACCCGCAGGGGTCCACAGGGTCAGGTTTGCGAACACCTGGCAGCTGATGAGTAAAAAAAGAAGTAACGTTCTGATCATCAAACAAATGACTTACAAAGCCTGTGCCAGAAAAAAACTAGCGCTTCAGACGTTTTAGGAACTGATTTAGAATAAACTTTGTTTCTTGATGCTTTAGAAGCGTTGAAACACAAAAGAAAATCACAATTCCAAAAATTCCCACGCTGAAAACCTGAGCTAGCCAGCTTAGTGTCGACTGTGGCCAGTCCGATAGGAATTTTAAAATCTCTGTCATCACCCCAAACATAATCAGTGCAGCCACGATGACTTTTACTGATTTCTTTAAAAAAGAAGACCACTCAAAACCTGTGATCAACCAGCCATAGCCCATGATTAACAACAAAAAATTCAAAGCTGCACTGATAAGACTAGAATAAAGAAGCCCTTGTAAGCCTAAGTCTTTCATTAAAAGTGGAGCTAATAACAAATGCGCCACTAAACAAATTCCTGAGACAACGGCCGGAAACCAAGTGTTTTTAACAGCGTAGTAGGATGGGGCTAAAACCCTGACAAGGCTGATGGGAATCATAGCGACAGCATAAATCTGCACGACTAAAATAACACCCTTTGAATCTTCATAATCAAACTGCCCACGCTCAAATAAAAGTCTGACAATGGGTTCGGCTAAAACATATAAGCCCACAGCTGCCATGGAACTTAAAAATAAATTAAGCGATAAAAATCTCTCTGAATTCTCGGCCATGCCTTTTTGATCCCCTTGAGCCCAGTACTGGGAAAGGGTAGGAAGCAAAGCTGTGCCAAGGCTTACAGAAATAAGTGATAACGGAAGCTCCAGCAATCGGTCCGCCCAAGCGATATAAGAAATAACACCCTCACCCAAGGAGCTTGCAAAACCCATATTGACCAGCACTGTGATTTGCGCAAGCCCCAAGCCAAAAAAGCCTGGGATCATATTTCTTAAAACTTTTAAAAACTGAGGATTACGAAAATGGTACTGAAATTTAGGAAATAACCCTGCTTTCAATAAAGGGGGGATCATCACAGCCATTTGTAAAAAGCCACCCAGCAAAACACCCCAGGCTAGAAAATCTCCCCGAGTGCTTAAAATATTTTGTGGCAGTAGTGTTGAGATAATTAAACTGATATTAAAAAATACCGGCGCAACGGCCGCCCAGCCAAAAAAACCATTCGCATTCAAAATCGCCATGTAATAAGCGAACAAACAAATAAAAAACAAAAACCCAAACATGATTTTAGCAAGCCTCACCGTCAGCTCAAAAGCTTCAGTTCTTGCCACGTAGTCCGCATCTAAAATAAAGCCCAAAATTTCATGGGAAAACAAAACCCCTAAAACAGTGAGTAGTAGCAGCAGCCCTATTAAAAAAGCATGCAAAGTATCACTGAGCTCTGTGGCTTTTTGGGTGGAATTTTTTTGATCCTCATTTTGAGCTTCGATCAGAACGGGCTGAAAGCTGACCGACAATGAGCCCTCACCCAGTAATCTTCGAAATAAATTGGGGATTTTAAAGGCCGCTGACCAGGCATCGGTGACCATTCGGTCAAAGAGGGCTGCTAACAGCATTTCACGGAAAAGTCCCAAAAACCGGCTGCTTAGAGTTCCTAGAGACATCAAAAAAGCCTTAAAAAGCACTGACTTTTTTCGCATTTCCTGTGAATTTTTGATGCTAACCCCCTGATGACTCTTGCGGCACCGGGCTAAGTGTGCTAACACTTTGAACCGTCATTGTAATACTATTTTTAAGGAGATCCCTTGGCAACTCATAAGTCCGCTGAAAAAAGAGCTCGTCAGACGATTCGTAAAAACAAAGTGAACACAAGCCGCAAAAACACGGTTCGTACTTCTGAAAAAAGTCTTGTTAAAGCTTTAGCTGCTAAAGACGCTAAAACATTACCTGAACTACTAAAAGACTTCACAAGCCAAATCATGAAAGCGGCTCAACGTGGAATCTTCAAAAAAGAAGCAGCTTCACGAAAAATCGCTCGCCTTTCTTCGCGTGTTCACCAAACTTTAGCTAAGTAATTCTAGAACTTTCTAGATGATACAAATGATCGGATTTGTCGTTTTAAGGCAAATTCGATCTGAGTAAACGCAATCCCGTGCAAAACATAGCCAGTCGGCACATTTTCTTTCACGGTCGATTTAATCTCAGCCCTTAATGATACGAAAACCCCACCAGGAATTTGAAAATTGACCACCAGGGGCTCACCCTCGGTCATCACCATATCCGAATACAGTGACATTCCGCCCTCACCGATTTCACCTGAATTCACCAAAAAATACTGACCTTTAAAAAGTACACTTACAGTTCTTTTAAAAAGTCTTCTTGGAAAACTTCGACGAAATAAGGGAGCCTGCAGCGCTTGAGCATTCATAGTAAGCTTTTCGTCATTTACTTGTGCAAACTTAAAAAGATCTAGGCCTTAGGATGGGTCATTTTGAGGACCATATTTTCTAACCACAAAGGGGCCGAAACAGGTGAAGTTTTCAGAGCTAAATCTGTTTCATTTAGAGTCAAAATCAGGTTCTCGAGTTGAGTGTGGGTCCAAAGACTGGACTGCTTGATGTAGTTGGCTAAAAAGTAAGGTGAGACTTGCACAAATTGCGCAAGCCTTGAGCCATTGTAGCCCAGTTGTTGACCCTTTTTTATTTTCATCAACAAGCGAACGTGTCTAGCCATCATGGAAACCACACCCACTTCGTTTTGTCCCTGATCTAAAAGTGTGGCAAGACTTTCTAAGGCTTTAACACGGTCACGGCTGGCCACAGCCTCTGTCCATTGAAAAACATTTTCTTCTCGGGCTTTTGAAACCACAGCTTTCACATCAGCTTCTTCGATGCGAAGCCTAGGAGAAATGTAACTTTGTAGTTTCGTAATTTCGCCCTCAATTTCAAGCAAATGAGAGCCCACATTTCTGTGAAGCAAGTGGTTGGCTTCATCAGAAATTTGCAAACCTTGTTGCTGGCACATATAGGAAATCCAAGAAGGAATTTGGTTGTCGTAAAGCTTTTTAAATTCCACACACACAGCGTTTTCAGATAATAATTTAAAAACTTTTTTTCTTTTATCAAAACGACTGGCTGTCATAACTAATAAAGTGGACTCGACTGGATTTGCAATTAGAGGTTCAAGAATTTCCCAGTCGGAATCTTTCAATTCATGCACGTCTTTTAAAAAAATCACTCGCTGATGGGCAAAGCTAGGTAAGGTTTCAATGTTGTCCCGGACTTTATCGATCTGGGCATCAGATGCGCTGTACTGAGTAAAATTAAAATCTCTCATGGAGTCATCCACTTTTTGGATTTCCACTTGCTTCATGGCTTGTTCAATGAGGTAAGGCTCTTCACCTAACAGAAACACCAAAGGCCTTAACGAAGGTCCCTGCAGTTGTTCATAAAATTCACGTGCCTCAAGCCAAGCCAATTTCAATTTCCTTTAAAAATTTTCTGTCATTCGGTCATGAGCTTCAACCATAAGGTCTTGCGCAATAAATTCGATCACACGCCGTCTTGCTGACAAATTGTACAACGGATTTACACTGTTCACTCGGGCAATGGTCACCTGTGGTGAAGTATAAAAACTTTCGCCGTCGAATTGACTGCTCCAGAGTTTTTTACCAGAGGCTTTTTCAATCAGCGTGATTTGAGCGGTCACGATCACGCGGTAACCTGTCGCTAAAACTGTGCCTTCAGGCAAAAGAGGTGCTTTTTCACCTTTTTGAATGGGACCCGTGGGTTTATAAGAAATATTAATAATTTCACCTTTGATTTGCACAGGGGCATCACCCGTGTGTTGCACGGCAGCGACTTTGTTTTTTTCAATTTCCTGAATCAATGAATTTGTAAATAAGACTTCCACGCCGGGTTCGGTGCTAGAATTCACAAACACAGGAACTTCCACTTGCGAGTGGCCACCGGGTAAAGAGCGACCTTTGACCCCTAGGCGGTAAGCACAGGAAGTTTGAAATAAAACTACCCAAAAAAGCGTAGTCACAGTTAAATAGAAATAATTCTTTTTCAGCATTTTAATTAGTCAAAGTATAAGTGAGAACCATGACCTGGACAACGAATTCCTTCCAAAAGTACCGACTGATGGCGCCAGGCCCAGTGGCCTTGCACCCAGAGGTCTTATGCGAACTTTCAGCGCAGATGGTGCATCACCGAACTCCACTTTTTGATCAAATCTTAAAAAATGTTTTAAGCAATTTAAAAAAAGTTTTTCAAACCTCAGAACCTGTTTTCATTGTGAACGGCACAGGTTCCACTGGCATGGAAGCAGCCCTTGTTAATTTACTTTCCCCCGGTGATGAAGTTTTATGCATCGTCAGTGGAAAATTTGGAGAGCGTTGGCGAGATATGGCCAAAACATTTGGCTACATCACTCATTCGGTGGATGTGGAATGGGGCCAGGCCGTTCAGCCTCAGGCCGTTGAAGAAATTTTAAGCAAAAATAAAAATATTAAAGCGGTGCTGACTCAGGCCTGTGAAACTTCCACAGCGGTTTTGCACCCCATTGAAAAATTATCGGAAATCACAAAAAAATACCCCCATGTTTTATTGCTTGTGGATGCCATCACAGCCGCTGGCACTTTACCTTTACCCATGGATGAATGGGGCTTAGATGCCGTTGTGGCAGGCTCGCAAAAAGCTTTTATGCTGCCCACAGGACTTAGCTTTGTGGCCTTTTCTAAAAAAGCGCAAAAAAGTTTTGAAAATGCAAAAACTCCCCGCTTTGCCTTGGATTTAAGAATGGAAAAAAAGGCCAATGAAAAAGGGGAAACTTATTTTTCATCCTCTGTGGCGTTGATCAAAGCTTTGGATAAAGCCTTAGATGTGATGCTTGAAAAAGGCCTCCCCGCTTGGTTTAAAACTTTGCAAAGGCGTGCTGATTTTACCCGCTTTGTTTTTCAAAAATTAAACCTAGTATTGTTTTCAAAAAGCCCCAGTCCTTCACTGACAGCAGGCTGCTTGCCTTCTAGTATCGACGGGCAAAAACTCAGGGAACATTTAGAAAAAAAATATCAAATCACTGTGATGGGTGGTCAAGATCAGTTAAAAGGAAAAATTCTTCGAGTAGGACACATGGGTTATTTATTAGATGATGACTTGATGGCCTTTGCCGGTGGACTGTTTCATTCATTAAAAGATTTTGGTTACGAACTACCAATTGGTGAAAATGTTTTTTTTCAAGACTGTGAAAAATTCCTGAAAGAGCTTCCATGAAAAAAAAGATTTTGATTTCAGATCGTTTTTCTTTTGAGTCTCAACTTTATCTTGAACGCCAAGGGCCCTTTGAGATTTTAAAAGCCCCCCACCCCATGGATCTTCCCTTGGAATCCTTGGTCAGTTGCCATGCACTTTTGATTCGCTCTAAAACAGAAATTACAAAAGATCTTTTTGAAAAAGCCAGAAACTTACAAGTGATCGTGACCATGACCAGTGGCTTTGATCACATCGATCTTGGGGCCGCAGCCAAGTGGGGTGTCACTGTCATGCACACTCCTTGGGCCCACAGGGAAAGTGCCGCCCAGCTGACATGGTCAATGGTCATGGCGACTGCGACACAAATAATTCCAGCGCAAATGCAGATGAATTCACAAAGATGGGCCCGTGAACAATTAAAAGGCTTTGAACTTTTCGGCCGCACCTACGGCATTGTGGGTCTGGGCCGCATTGGCACAAGGGTCGCTGAAATTGCCAAAGCTTTTGGCATGCGTGTGGTTGCTTTTGATCCTTATCAAGATGCAGAGACCTTTCAAACTCGAGGCATTGAACGATTGGGGCTCGAAGAAGTTTTTCACCAGGCAGATGTCATCAGTCTGCATGTTCCAAAAACTCCGGAAACTCATAAATTTATTCACCGCCATATTTTATCAGATCTTCCAAAACCTGTGGTGCTAATTAATACCTGCCGTGGTTCCGTGATCGATGAAGCGTTGCTACTGGAAGCTTTAGAAAAAAAATGGCTACTGGCAGCTGCTCAAGATGTATTTGAAATCGAACCCTTGCCTCAGGAATCCCCTCTCAGGCAGGCTCCCAGGCTGATTATGACTCCTCACATTGGATCTCAGACCGAAGAGGCTTTAGAAAAAGCCTCTCAAATGGCGGCAGAAAAGATCGCACGCTTTTTTGAATCCGGCATGACCTCCGACACCCTGCCCCCCAAAGCCCCTTGGTATCAAGAATCTTAAGCAAAATCTTGACGACAAGCCTTTAAATTTCGCTATTATGGGCCCGCAGTCTTTAAAAAAGGGGATCTCGATGTCAGCTAGTATTGTGGTGGGTGCTCAATGGGGCGATGAAGGTAAAGGCAAACTTGTCGACGTATTAGCCAGCAAAGCCGATCTTGTTGTCAGATTCCAAGGCGGAGCCAACGCCGGCCATACATTAGTCGTGAACGGTGTTAAAACAATTCTTCATTTAATTCCCTCGGGCATTCTACACCCCAACACATTATGCATGATCACCTCAGGTGTTGTTTTAGATGTGTTTGGAGTTTTAGATGAAATCGAAAAATTAAAAGCTCAAGGGCTTATGAAAAAAGCGGAAAACTTTTTGATCTCAGACAACTGTTCGTTACTTATGCCCTATCATAAAATATTAGACGTGGCCCGCGAAAGCCATTTGAACAAAGAAAAAATTGGCACCACCGGTAAAGGCATTGGTCCCGCTTATGAAGACCGCACATCCAGAAGGGGTCTTATTTTTTCTGATCTTTTCCAACCTGCCACTTTAAAAGAAAAACTTGAACGCGCTCTTCAAGAAAAAAATGTTTTGTTTGAAAAAATCTACGGACAAAAAGCCTTTGAAACCACAGAACTTGTGGAAAAACTTTTACAGGCCGCTGAAAAGCTGGCCCCGCATCGTTGCCAGGACACTTCTCACCTTATTTTAAAAGCCATTAAGGGTGGAAAAAAAGTATTATTCGAAGGGGCTCAAGGCACTTTGCTTGATATTCATCACGGCACCTACCCCTATGTGACTTCAAGTCCCACCATTTCTTCCAGTGCACTAACAAGCACAGGAATTGGGCCACAGAATATCAAACAAGTGATCGGGGTTTTTAAAGCCTATGCCACCCGTGTGGGATCAGGCCCCTTCCCCACTGAATTATTAGACACAACCGGTGAATTTTTAAGATCTGTTGGTAAAGAATTCGGCAGCACCACAGGTCGTCCTCGCCGTTGTGGATGGTTGGATCTTGTGGCTTTAAAATACGCCATAAGACTGAACGGGATCACTTCTCTTGCCATGATGAAATTAGATGTGCTGTCGGGGCTTGATCGCTTGCAAATTTGTACAGGTTACAAAATCAATGGCACCGTTGTGACCGAATGGCCATCTACTTTAAATGAACTGGAAGGTGCCGAGCCCGTGCTAACAGAACTTCCGGGGTGGAAAGAGGATCTGACAAAGATTAATCAACTGAACGAGCTTCCACGCCCTGTAAATCAGTACTTGGATTTTATTTCTGACTTTGTCAAAACCCCGATTGATGTGATTTCCGTAGGCCCCGGCCGCGAGCAAACACTGTGGGTGAAACCCTTATTTAACACCTAAACGCTTAAGGTTTAGGCATTCAAAAAAGAAGGGTTGACACTGGAACTTATTTTGAGCATTTTCGACCACTCAGATTCCTGGTTCGCTAGCTCAGCTGGTAGAGCACTTCACTTTTAATGAAGGGGTCGATGGTTCGAATCCATCGCGAGCCACCATTTTTCTCATTTGTCTCCGAAAGGGGCAGATGCATCAGGTCCCCATCGTCTAGTGGCCTAGGACACCTCCCTTTCACGGAGGATACAGGAGTTCGAATCTCCTTGGGGACGCCAATTTCTCCGATGTAGAACCATCGGAAATCAAACAGAAAAATTTAAAAAGCATTCCTTCTCACATCCGCCTGGGGAAGAAGGCACTACTATACTATTTTTAAAATGGGGGCTTTGGGGGCGTCCTAGTTATAGATCTAAATTAGGGAACACTAATTGGCCATGAGAATCAGACTCTTCGCCAACAAAACGCCAGTCATAGCCAAAAGCCTTTTTTCGGTATCCATATCCTGTCGTGCACGGCTTTCGTAAACAGACAGAGCTTATCGACGACACACAGTTCATATTCTTAGCTTTGCCATTTTCAACCAGCCATTTTGCTGCTTCGTGTAGGCTTTGAAAGCGTTTTAATATTTTCCCAGAAAGTAAATCTACCATATACACAGCTTTACTTCTTTTCTC